>CAZKYJ010000106.1:0-10058 GCA_964556355.1 uncultured Verrucomicrobiales bacterium
GTCGAGCGAGACGGCCTGCGAGGTCTCGGCACGGACTGCGGACTCGCCGGCGTGCTGGAAGGTGAATCCCTGAAAAGTGATGTCGCGTCCGCCGTCGATGGCGATGAGGTCGGCTAACAAGACGACATAGATCGGGGCTGCTCCGGGGAGCGGGAGGATGCGGAACTTCCCCGAGTCGGGATCGTAGAACCACTCGCCCGGCTGGTCGAGAAACGGGTCGGCGTTCTGCAGGAAGAAGCGGTCGCCCGGGCGGATGGGGAACGAGGTCTCCCACTGGAGCGTGGCCACCCCGTCCGCAATCGCGCGGATCGGACGGATCTCGTTCCAGTAGTTGTAGCGCGGGTAGATGTTGGCCTCGGCGTGGTCGAGTTCGCCGGTCGGGGTGAGGGTGCCAAGCGGTAAGGCCGTGAGACTGTCCCCGGGGCGCTCCTCCCAATATGGCACCGGCTCGCCGGGGACCTGGGCGTAGCCCTCGGCAAGATCGGGCTCGCGGGCGAGCGTCAGGCGGTGCTCGCCTTGGAATAGGGCGTAGACCTTGCGGTGTTTTCCGATCTCCACCGACAGCGAACCCCCGCCGCCGTTCGGTACCAGGGCGCTGCCCCGGATGAGGACGGTGGCGCCCTCGGCCGCCGTCCACGTCGTGGCGGAGTCGCGCCGGTCGAGCGCGAGCGTCTCCGAAAAATAGTAGGTGCCCTCGGCGACCGAAATCGTCACCGGGCCGTCGATGGCACGTCGCGCGTCACGGGCCGCCGCGAAGGTCCTGACCGGGCCGTCGCGCGTGATCTCAATAACCGTCCCTGCCGCCGGCGCGTTGCCGGCGACGAGCCAGAGTGCGAGAAGTGGGCGCAGGCCGATCAATCAATAGTCGAAGAGTTCGCCGTCGCGGAAGAAGCGTTGCAGCTCGGCGGCGGCCGTCTCGGGGGAGTCCGATGCGTGGCAGATATTCGTCATCTTATCGACCCCGAAGTCCCCGCGGATCGTGCCTTGGGGGGCGGCCGTCGAATCGGTCGGGCCGAGCAGGTCCCGGACGCGGGCGATGACATCATCGCCGGCGAGGGCGAGGGCGATGACCGGGCTCGACTGCATGAACGAGGCGACTTCCGGGAAGAAGGGCATCTCCGCGATGTGCGCATAGTGTTCCTTGAGGATGGCGTCCTCGAGGCGCATCATCTTGCAGCCGCGGATCCGGAAGCCGGCGTCCTCATAGCGCTTGAGGACTTCGCCGACGAGTTTCTTTTGAACGGCGTCGGGTTTGAAGAGGATGAGGGTAGTTTCTTGTGCCATGGATGTAAAAAGGTGGTCTCCTGCCGGAGCGGGCGGAACCCATTAGCGCGGAATCGCCAGCTGACAACCGATTTTCAAACCGGGAGAGGGCTCACCCAAAGGGCTGGGCATAGCTGTTGCAGCGGTTCGTCCATCCGGGCAGCCACTGGCTCTCGTTTTTCGGGGCGTTGGCGACGCGTCGTTCGAGAGTGCGGCGCGCGGAGGCGGAGAATTCTCGGGCGGAAGCCTGGCCCGGGCCCGTATCGCCCATGTTCTGGAGGACCTGGAGCAGCCCCCAACCTTCGCCCTTGTAGCGCTCGGTCGGCTTGATGCCCTCGCCTTTGAAGTTCACGTAGTCCATCAGGGCGTAGACGCCGTTCGAAGTGGTGCCGACCTTATAGAAGTTCGCCTGGATACGGGCGCGGTCGGCGGGCGGTGCGGCGGCTAGCATCTTCGGCAGGGCGCTCTCGATGCGCCGGACGAGGAAGGCGGTCTGACCGGGGACGGTATCCTTGAGGAACGTTCGCAGTTCGTTCATCTGCGGCGAGCGGAAGGCGGCTTGAAACTGCTCGCGAGACGTCCACGGGCAGTCGCGGGAGCGGATCAGCCAGAGGGGCGGTCGGGCGCCCTCCCGCTGGAGGAAGGCGAGCAGCGGAGGGAAGCTCTCGTCGTAGGGACCCTCCATGCCCGGTGGGTACCATATAAAGTGGCCGATGCCGAAAGATCCAAAGGCCTCGCCCTTGTTCCAGCTGGTGAGCCCATCGACGGTGCCCGCGCACTCGTTCTGCCAGATCTTCTGTCCGATGGCGCGCGCTTGGGATGGGGTGATGCGGATATTCGGACCCGATGGTGGTGGTGCTTGGGTGGCCGGGATCTGGGTGACGGGCGGCGGCGCCGGCGGGCCGTCGTCGGGCGCCGCACAGGCGGAGAGGGTGGCGAGGACGGTGGCTGCGGCGGCCAGCTGGCGGTGGGCAGAATTGAGAATGGTACGATTCATGGGCGGGCGGTGGGTGTCATCATCCCCCGAACGCGGGGGCTTGCAAACGGGACGCGGCCATCGCGGTGAACACGAGAGCCCAGATTCACGCGCATGGGCGAGAAGTCGCAGGAAATGAACCCGTCAACGACGACGATCTAGCGATGAGCGCAACCGGCGGCAGGGCACGGGGCATATTTACAGTCACGATGGGGTTGAGCCAGGTTCGGATCCGACGGCCGTTCCGGAGAGCCGCGCTCGGTGCGTTCTCCGGCGACGCGGGGCGAGCAACCACCACCGGTACTAGTAGCAGAAGCTGCCGTATGCGGTGCGTTCTGGAGTGATAGTAATTCGAAAAACCTCTGGGAATTCTTGCGAGTCTTTGATAGGCTCCCCTACCGTGCCTGCCGGTGCGGAGATCCTTCATCCCATATCTTTTAACCGCATTCATTCTCCCGCCGCAATGAAGACCCGATCTGCCGTCCTCGCTTTCGTCCTGGCGAGTGTCCTGTCCGCCAATGCCGCCACGTTCAACGTTTCCAATTTCAATGACAGTGGGGCGGGCTCGTTGCGGGCCGCCATCACGGCGGCCAACGGCAACGGGGAGCAGGATACGATCAACCTGCTAGCCGGCACCTACGTGCTGAGCATCGCCGGATCAGGGGAGGACGGGAACCTGACCGGGGATCTCGATATCACCGAGGGAACATCCCGCGTGACCATCGTCGGGATGGGTGCCGGGCTCACCACCATCAGTGCCGCGGGGATCGATCGGATCTTCGACATGCGAGCGAGCGAGGCGACGCTGGAAATCGAGGGCGTGACCCTGACTGGTGGTCGCGCACCTGACGGGATTGCGGGAACCATGGCCGCACCGCCTGCCAGCGGTGAGGATGGAGGTGCCATCCGCGCGCTCGTCGGTAGCGCAATCACGCTCACCGATTGCCGGGTGATCGGGAATGCGGCGGGCGCTGGCGGGGATTCGGCTGCGGCATCCGATTTCGCCGGGGGGAGCGGGGGGCACGGGGGCGCCGTCGCCGCGGTGGATTTCTTGGATCTGATCAACACAGAGGTCTCGGGCAACCAGGCCGGGGGCGGGGGTGCGGGGGACGGGGAAATCGGTGCGGGTGGAGACGGCGGAGACGGTGGGGGAATCCATGCGGGCTTCGCCTTCCTCTTCCAGTCGACGATCCGCATGAACACGGCGGGCGACGCTGCCACCACCAACGGGAGCAACGGCGGCGGCGCCGGCGGGAGCGGGGGCGGGATTTGGACGAGAAATAGCCTCGATATCGAGGAGTGCCTCATCAGTGATAACCGTGCCGGAGACTCGGGCGGGAGCGCGATCGATGACGCCGCCTCTTTTGTAGGAGGGCGTGGTGGTGGGATCTACGCCAACCAGTTCGCCGGTGTCATCAACTCCACGATTACGAACAACGTGGCGGGAAATGGCGGCCCCGGTCTGGAGGGGCCGTCGGGATCCAACCTCGGGGGGGACGGCGGATCCGGCGGCGGACTCTATCTCGACACGGCCGGGCTTTTCATGCTGCAGTGCACTGTGTCACAAAACCGGTCGGGCGACGGTGGTCTGACCGCACTCAGCACCAGCCCGGACGGGGCGGCCGGGGACGGGGGGGGGATCTTCGTGACGGATACGATGGATCTTGTCGATGTCATCCAGTCGACTATCGTCGGAAACCGCGCCGGGAGTGGAACGGGTGCGGAGAATACGGTAGGCGTCGGGGGCGGTGTCGCCACGCAGACCGGCTCCCTTGCCCCCGCCAACACCCTTGTCGCGACGAATTTCGCCGCGGCGGGTCCCGATGTTTTCGGCCAGGTCAGTTCCGGGGGCTTCAACCTCATCGGGGACGGGACGGGAAGCTCAGGGTTTATCGGGAGTGACCGGGTCGGAACCATGGCGACGCCGATCGATCCGCTGATCGGGCCGCTGGCCAACAACGGCGGTCGGACGCCCACCCACCTGCTCCTTCCGGCGAGTCCGGCGATCGACGCGGGAGACCAGGGGATCACTTCGGCGAATAGCCTCAGCTTCGAC
Source organism: uncultured Verrucomicrobiales bacterium (assembly GCA_964556355.1). Taxonomy (GTDB): domain Bacteria; phylum Verrucomicrobiota; class Verrucomicrobiia; order Verrucomicrobiales; family DEV007; genus CAZKYJ01. The sequence goes on from CAZKYJ010000106.1 coordinate 4,296, forward strand.
CAGCGGGGAAGTCCCTTCGGGCGCGAGGTGGACGGCGACAACAACGGTAGCGCCCTGCCGGACATCGGGGCCTTCGAAGTTCCCGCCGGGTCCATCATCGTCGATACGCTCGTCGATGAGAACGATGGCGTCGGGGTGGGTGCTGGAACCTCGCTGCGCGAGGCGATCAGCGCTGCCAACGGGGGAGCGGGACTCCAGAGGATCGAGTTCGCGGTGGCGGGCACCATCGGCCTCAACTCCGGACTTCCCGCCATCGTCACCAGCACGATTATCGACGGGACCACCGCTCCCGGCTATGCCCCCGGCGGGCTTCCCGTCCTGTTCCTCGACGGCACCAATACGGCCAATGCCTTCGGTCTGGAAGTCCGTGCCGACGACAGCGCGATCCTCTCGCTCGGGATCGGGAATTTTGACTTCCACGGGATATTCGTGGTCCAGGCTGACCGCGTAGCCGTCCGAGGATGCGTCATCGGGACGGCGCTCGATGGCATCACACCCGCCCCGAACCAGATTTCGGGCATCCAATTGACCGACGACGTCGATTTTTGCACCATCGGAGGGCCGGGGCTTGGGGCGGGCAATCTGATCGCGAACAACGCGACGAATTGTATTTTCATCAACACCGCGGACTGCGACAACAACACCATCCGCTTCAACCAGATGTTCGCCAACGGGCCGGGGACAGGGAGCGCGCCGGGGATCGGGCTTGTCGCGGGCGCCAACGAGGACGTCCCCATGCCCACCGTCGATACCTTCACGGGAACGGGGGCGAGTGGCATCGCGGTTCCGGGTGCGGTTGTCGATCTTTACTACGACCGGAACCCCAACCCGAGCGCGCTCTCCCAGAGCGCCCAGGGCGACGAGTATATCGCTACCGTCACCGCGACCGGTGCGGGGGGCTGGTCGTACTCGGGGGCGCTCGATACAGGGAGGCTCCTGGCGGTTCACCAGACTGACGTGGCCGGCAACACCTCCGCCTTCACCAACCAGGCGACGACAGCTCTTCCCGCAGAAACTGAGGTAACCCTCGCGGCCGACAGCACCCTCTCCATCATCGATGTCAACGGTGGTGCGTCCGACGACGCCCTGACGCTCGCGTCCAACGCCTCGAACATCCGGATCAGCGACCCCAACCTCGCCGTCGCGGGAGCGGGCACGGGCGTCGTGCAGGTCGACCCCAATACCGTCGATGTCCCGGCGGCGAGCATCAGGGGGCTGGTGGTGAATACTTTCGACGGGAGCGACGTTCTCGACTTCGATGCTTCGTTCGCGGGAATCCCCGTGCAGATCGATACCGGGAGCGTCCTCGTGGGGAACGGCACGCAGGTGGATGCCACCGGCTCCCAGGCTATCACGATCACGGCACGCGATCGCGTCATGCTTCCTACCGGATCCCGCCTCTCCACTGTCGACGGGAATATCGACATCAGCGCGAACGAGGACGTCGATCTGACGGGGGATTTCAGCGCCGTCGTCGTCGAAAACGCGAGACTCCTCACCTCTGGGGGCGGGAACATCATCATTTCTGCGACCGGCGGATTCGATGCGGCGACGGGCGACCACGCCGGGATCGCCATCGTCAACGGTGCCGTCGTGGACACTTCCGGATCAGGCCAGATCGTGCTCCTCGGTGCCGGCGGTGTCGGGGTCAACAACAACCGGGGGGTCGAGATCGGTGGGGCCGGCACCCTCGTCCGCAGTGCCAACTCGATCCAGATCAGCGGGACGGCGGATCCGGGAACGACCGGAAGTGGCAACGTGGGCGTCTCCATCGTCCCCGCTGCGGGCGTGGCTCCCGTCGTCAATCTCGGGTTCTTCGCCAGCGTGGTCGCGGTGGGCGGGGGAGGGATCGACGGCGGCGGCGCCAACACGAACGCGGGACTCGAAATCGCCGCCGATGGGCCCGGGATCCGCACCGATCTCGGCTCGATCGACATCGCTGCCGAGAGCACCGATGGCAGCAGCCCCGGGCTTCTCACCCGGAACGGGGGCGATCTGAGCTCGAATTCGGGGAGTATTCGAATCGCCACGAACAGCGTCGAACTCGGGGTCGGCACCGTCATTTCATCGACCGGCAATTTCGCCATTTCCACCACCGTCCCGACGGCCGCGATCGGCCTCGCCGGTGCCTTCGGGGCGCTCAGCCTCGACGCCGCCGAACTCGACACGCTCGCCGACGGATTCTCTAGCATCACCATCGGAAACCCGGAAGACGGAGACGGGACGCTCGTGGCAAACAGCTATACTTTCCGCGATCCCACGGTTTTGGCGCATGGCGGGGTGAACGTGACCAATGTGAGTGCGGGTTCGAACGCGCTCACCCTGTTGGGTCGATCGGGCTTCGTTAGCGATATCGGAACCGGCGTCGATATGACCGGCGCACCGGTCGTCCTCGACGGGCAGATATCTCCGGGACCCGGAATTGCTGATGCCAGCGGCATCATGCAGATCGCCGGAGACCTTTCGATCGGAGAAGACTCGAGGGTGCTCCCGGCAATCGGCGGCACTGCACCCGGAGAGACGGCGGGTGACTACGAGCAGATCGTGGTTGCCGGCACCGTGGCGATCGGGCTCAACGTAGCCCTCGAGCCCTCGAGTTCGGGGGGGTTCGTCCCCGCGAGCGGGAATGTTTTCACCGTGATTGACAACGACGGTTCCGCCGATCCCGTCGCCGGCACCTTTGCCGGTCTCAACGAGGGGGACGCCATCGCCGATTTCCTCGGCTCCGGGCTCGACGCGATGATCAGCTATAGTGGCGGCGACGGCAACGATGTCGTCCTCACCGTTCTCGGGACCCCGACGGCAACGACCGTCGTGAGCGACGCGAACCCCTCGGTCTTTGGCCAATCGGTCTCCTTCACCGCCACCGTCACCTCGGGCAACGGGACGCCCTCCGGGATGGTCGAGTTTTTCGACGGGGCGACCAGCCTCGGCACCGCCGCCCTCGCCGGCGGCTCGACCCAGCTTGTGACGGCGGATCTCGGTGCGGGATCCCATGACATCACCGCGGCCTACCTCGGTGATGCAACCTTTACCGCCAGTACCTCGGGGGTCCTCAGCCAGGTCGTCAACCAGGCGGCGACCACCGTGCTTCTCACCGACTCGCCCGACCCGTCGACGGTCGGGGAAGGAGTCGACCTCACGGCAACGGTGGGCGTGGTCGCTCCCGGATCCATGACCCCCACCGGAACCGTGGAATTTCTCGCGGGCACCACCTCGCTCGGCACCGTCCCGCTCGCCACGGGCGTGGCGAGCCTCAACACGAATGCCATCCCCCAGGGCGCGAATACCTTGACAGCAAACTACTCGGGCGACGCCAACTTCGTCGCCTCATCCGACAGCCAGCCGCACCAGGTCAACGCGGTCGTCGTCACGCTTGTCGCCTCCGATTCCGTTGCCCGAGAGAGTGCTCCGTCGGTTCCTGACACCGCCACGTTTACCTTCGATCGAAGCCCCGATTTCGGGTCTGCCCTCATCGTCGAGTTCGAGGTGGACATCGATAGCACCGCGGATCTGGCCGAGTTCACCTTGTCCGGCGGTGATGTCGAGTTCGACAACGTCGAGGGAGGGGGGGCGGTCATCATCCCGGAAGGCGAGACGTCGGTTGTCCTCACGTTGACCGCCATTGATGATGCGGTGGCTGAGGCGGACGAGTCCGCGACGCTTTTTATCGTGAACGCGGGCGGGTTGGCGTTCGATGCCACCCCCGCGACCGCCACCATCCTGCAGAACGATTTCCTGGTCACGAGCACCGCCGACTTTGATCCGGCGGTCGCCCCCAACGGCGGTGAGGGAACCCTCCGGCAGGCGATCCTCAACGCGAATGCCCTCGTGGGGGCGGATACCGTCACCTTCTCGGATGGCGGAGGGGGCACGGTTGATTTCACCGGGATGCCTAACACGATCGCCTTGGCGAATGGCGCGCTCCTTGTCGATGGCCAGATCTTTGTCGTTGGGCCGGGAGCCGACCTGCTCACCTTGGACGGGGGTGCCGCCAGTATTTTCTCGCTCACGGCCTCCGCCGATTTTAGCGAGATCGGTGGCCTCACCATTTCCGGGGCTACCAGCAACGCGGGCGGCGCGGGCATCCGCAACGAGGCGGACAACCTGATTGTGGATGGCTGCGTGCTGGCTGGGAACGTGGCGGGGGTCGGCGGCGGCGGGGCGATCCTGCACTCCGGCGCGGGACGGCTCACCATTCTGAATTCCACCATCGATAACAACACATCGGCCAACAGTGGCGGCGGGCTCTACAATGCCACCGCCAGCAGCGAGATGGCTCTGGTCAACTGCACGGTGAGCAATAACTCCGCCGTCGGCGCCGCCCTCGGCGCAGGCATCAATAATGCGGGCACCCTCTTCGTCATCAACTCCACCGTTTCCGGAAACAGTACCGTCGGCGTCGGTGGTGGCATCCTGAACGACGGCACCCTCACGCTCGTCAATGCCACCGTGACCAACAACCGCGCCCGCCAGAACCAGAGCCCGGGGGTGCTCGGTGGAGGTGGCGGCATTCTCGGCAACGGGACGGAGGTTATCCGGAACTCCATCGTGGCAGGCAATGTGACCGGGCTCGCCTCGAACGATATCCCCGAAGACATCGCCGGCACCGTGGAGACCGCCACCTTCTCCCTCGTCGGCGATGCGGCCTCTTCCGGCGGGATCGCGGACGGGGCCAATGGCAATATCGTCGGGCGCGATCCGGCACTCGTCCTCGGCGCCCCGCTTGCCGACAACGGTGGTCCCTCCCTGTCCCACTGGCTCCCCAAAGGGAGCCCCGCCATCGACGCGGGCGACAACGCGGCCGCCCTCGACGATCTCGGCGCCCCGCTCGCCACCGACCAGCGGGGCTTTACGCGCATCGCCGATGGCGATCGCGACGCCACCGCCACCGTCGATATGGGCGCGTTCGAAGCGGCTCCCAGCCCGATCTTGGTGGATACACTCGCCGATGAGAATGACGGGCCCGCAGTGGGGGCGGGCACGTCGTTCCGCGAGGCCGTCCTCGTGGCAAATTCTATCGGCGACCCGACCTGCATCGAGTTCACGGTCGCCGGTACCATCTCGCTCTTCAGCCCGCTCCCCGCGTTCACGTCGCCCATCGAGGTAAACGGGGCAACCGCGCCAGGTTTCGCCGGTCCGCTCCCCGTCGTCGAGATCGAGGGCGGCATGGCGGGCGCCGCGATCGGGCTCGATCTCGGCGCTGGAACCGACGGCAGCACGGTGCGTGCGTTGGGCGTCCGCGGGTTCGCCAGTCACGGTATCCGGCTCGCCAACAGCAGCGGCCACACCATCGCGGGCTGCACCATCGGGAGCCAGCTTGACGGCACGAGTGCCGGATCGAACGGCGGCGCCGGCGTCCTCGTCACCAACCAGAGCGTTGGCAACCTCATCGACTCCAATGTGATTGCCGGCAACCTCAACGGTGGTGTCCGCCTCACCAATAGCCTCAACGAGGGCACGACCATCACCCGGAACCGGTTTTTCGAGAACGCCCCGCAGGCGATCATTTTCGGGCCTGCCGCCAACGGCGACATCCAGCCGCCCGTCATCCAGAGCTACCTCGACACCCTCGCCGCGGGGACGTCGCGGCCGGGCTCCACCGTCGAGCTCTACTACGACGATCTCGCCACCGGCACCTTCCAAGGGGATGAGTTTATCGGAAGCGTCGCCGCCGATGGGGCGGGAAGTTGGATTTTCAACGGCAGCCTCGATACCGGCCGTATCCTCGTCGCCACGCAGACCGACGGCCTGGTGGGGCTG
>CAZKYJ010000107.1:0-10005 GCA_964556355.1 uncultured Verrucomicrobiales bacterium
GCCTGCTCTAGCGGGGGATTTCCCCGGCCGCGCAGCGCGACCACTTCGCCGCCGTCCTCACCGCCGGCGGCGACCTCCCGGCCGTCATCTACAACAGCCCCTACTACGGGTTCGAAACGAAGGCCGACCTTTTCTTCGCGCTCCGGGACGAGCACAAGAACCTCGTCGGCTTCAAGGAGTTCGGTGGCGCCGACTCGCTGACCTACGCTGCCGAGCACATCACCAGCGGCGATCCCGATCTCACCTTGATGGTCGGCGTCGATACCCAGGTCTACCACGGGTTCGTCCGCTGCGGCGCCAAGGGCGCCATCACGGGTGTCGGGAACGCGTTTCCCAGGGAGATCCTGCGCTACGTCGAGCTGTGCCAGCGGGCGGCCACCGGAGACGCCGTCGCCGCGCGGCTCGCTGGTGAATTAGAAGGAGCGCTGCACGTGCTCTCCCGCTACGATGAGGGGCCGGATCTCGTTCTCTACTACAAAGCGCTAATGGTGCTCGAAGGGAACGCCGCCTACGAACACCAGATCAATTCCACGGACCGTCTCTCGCCAAGCCAGCGGGCGTTCCTCGGATCGCAGTGGAAGCAGTTTAGAGAATGGTGGTCGGCGTGGGAGGGCGCGAGCGACCACTGATGGCGACCCCCCACCCAGAACCTGTCGCTTGACCGACCGCATCGAATGACTGAATCGCCCTCCGTAGTCATCGTCGGCGGCGGGGTCATCGGACTCTGCAGCGGCTACTTCCTGGCGAAAGCCGGGCACCGGGTCGTCATCGTCGACCGCGACCCTTCACTTCGCGAGAGCTGTTCGAACCGCAACGCCGGGATGGTGGTGCCGAGCCATTTCGTCCCGCTGGCCGCCCCCGGTGTCATCTCGCAGGGATTGAAGTGGATGCTGGACCGCCGCAGCCCGTTCTACCTCCGGCCTCGCCTCGATCCCGCTCTCTGGCGATGGTGTTGGCAGTTCGTCCTCCACGCCAACCGGAAACACGTGGCCAACTCCGAAGGGTTGCTGCGCGACCTCAGCCGGGCCAGCCGGAGCCTCTTCGAAACTCTCGCCGCCGAGCTCGGTTTCGAGCTGGTGGAGCGCGGGCTGCTCATGCTCTGCCAGAGCGAGGCGGGGCTGCACGAGGAATCGCAGGTTGCCGCGGCCGCTCTCCGGCTCGGTCTCCAGGCCGAAGTCTGCGGCCCCGAGCGCCTCCGCGAACTCGACCCGGACGCCGGGATGAACGCCCTCGGCGGCGTCTGGTTCCCCCAGGACGCCCACCTCGATTCCGAGAAGTTCCTCGAAGCGCTGCGCGGCGGCATCCGCACCCACGGCGGCGAGTTCCGGGAAGGCGAGGTCATCGATTTCGCCACGGTGGACGGAGCGGTCCGCCATGCGGTGCTGGCCGACGGCGACGAGATCGCCGCCGATCACTTCGTTGTCGCCGGAGGCACCTGGAGCCCGAAGATCGCCCGCCGGCTCGGCTTGCGGCTCCCCATGCAGGGCGGCAAAGGTTACTCGTTCACGTTGCCAAAACCTCGGCAGCTCCCCCGGCTCTGCTCCCTGCTCAAAGAAGGCAGGGTCGCCGTCACCCCGATGGGCGAAACGCTGCGCGTCGCCGGGACGATGGAGATCTGCGGCGACGACCTCTCCGTCGACCGCGTGCGGCTCGGCGGCATCATCGACGCCTTTTGCCGCTTTTTTCCGGCCTTCTCGCCGGATGACTTCGCGGGTCTCGAACCCTGGTCGGGGCTGCGCCCCTGCTCGCCCGACGGGCTTCCCTACATCGGGAGAGTACCCGGATTCGCCAACACCACCATCGCCTCTGGCCACTCGATGCTCGGCCTCAGCCTCGGCCCCGTGACGGGCAGGCTGGTCGCCGGCCTCGCCGCCGGCGAATCGGCGGACGGACGGCTCGATCCGGCGCGTTTCTAGGGCTCCGGCAGCGACGGGCCGCAACCGCGTTGCCCACGTCGCACGCCAGCCCTCGCCGCTACTCCGGAGGCGCTGCACTGGTGCCGGCCTTCTCGCCCGCGAGATCACCGGCCACCTGCTGCCCCGCCTCGTAGCCGCAGCGCCAGCACTCCTCCGCGGTGGCGGTCCGGTGGAGGAAGCGGATGGCGGGGACGCGGGTGACGACCGGGATGACGCGCTTGCCCGCCGCGCGCATGTCCCGGTAGCGCGCGGCCAGCACCTCGCGCGCGACCATTTCGTGGAGACCGGCAAACGACTCGCCCACCGACCAGCGCCGCGGTGCACTCCCGCCCGAGCCGAGTGCCTCGCCGCGCACGAGGAGGTGGACGATGACCGTCTCGACGCCGTCGTCGTCCAGCCACTGGAGCATCGGGGCGGGCTCGGCGACGCCGCCGTCCCAGTAGCGCTCGCCGCCGACCACGCGGTGGGCGAAAAGCCCGGGCACCGCACAGCTCGCCACCGCCAGCTCGGCGATCTCGCCCGCCTCTTTCGTCTCCGGCCTTCCGCGCCCGACATTGGTAACGGAGACGGCCGCTTTCGGGCCGGGACAGTCTTCGAGCCGGAGGGGGCCGAGCTTGGACCGCAGGTAGGCGACCATCTTGTCGCCCCTGACCACCCCCGAGCAGCCGGGGACGTTGAGCATGACACCGGGCATCCGCCAGAGGATCGACCATTCGAACCATTGCCAACGGAAGCCGTCGGCGAAGAGAAACTCGCGGAGGCCGTCGCTGCCCATCCCGGTGGCCGCGAGGCAGGCCGTGAGGCCGCCGGCCGAGGCACCGGCCACCCGTGCGACCGCGACGCCGCCGGCGTCGAGCCCGGCGAGGAACCCCCCGTGGGCATAGAACCCGAAAAACGAGGCCTCCATGGTCACGGCTACGCCGCCCGGTTTGCAGTTGCTCTCTTCGCTCATGCCAACTCACCCATAGTGCGCCTGGGGCCAAACGCGAAAACGATCCCGCCGACAATGACCCAAAACACTGATCAGCCGAATCCCGTCACCGCGAATTCGAGCACCACGCCTCCAGTGTCGCCCGGCGGCCTTGTCTACCCGCCGTCGTCGAATCGCATCTCGAGCCCTTCGCCCTCTTGCTCGTCCGGCTTCGGCGGCCCGTTGAGCCTCCACGGCTCGATCCCCTCGCCCCAGCGCGCATCGAGAAACTGCTGCGGCGAAACGCGGTCGAGCGGTGTTGGCCAGTAGCCCTGCGCCGGGGCGACCACCGTGGACTCCCGGATCTCGAAATGCAGGTGGGCGAGGTACCTGCCCCCGACGTTGCCGACCTTCCCGATCTCCTCGCCCCGCGCGACGTCCCCCCCGACCCCCACCGTAATCGAGTCGAGGTGCCCGTAGAACGATTGCACCAGCCGCCCGTCGTCGAGCCGGTGCCCGAGGATGACGACGTTGCCCCAATCATTCTTCGCGTCGCCGGCGTAGAGGACACGCCCGTTGCCCGCCGCGTAAACAGGATCGCCGAGATCCGAGTTCTGCCCGCCGATGCCGTTGAGATCGTCGCCGAGGTGGCGGTTCAGCAAAAAGGGTTGCGCGTTGTAGGTCATCGCTCCGTGCTCGGAGCCCATGGGCGCGACGAAGCGGGAGGCGCGCGGCACCGCCGCGAGCTCCAGGGCACCCGGCAAGTCGAAGGCCGGATCGAACGCCGGCACGCCCGCAGGATCACCCGGTTGCCCCGTGCGCCGCAGCAACGTGGCACCGGCAACCACCGCCGCCGTGATCCCGATAATACCTATGATCCTCCTGAGTCTCCGCATTCCCGCTGCTTGCCTTTTCCCGATTCTTGCGTGATTTAAGACGGAACTCACCGCCGATGGATCCCGAAGTCAAAGAGCGTCTCGACGCCTTCCTCAAAGTCAAAGCCCTGCGCATGACCCGCCAGCGCGAGGTCGTCCTAGAGGCCGCCTTCGGCACCACCGACCACTTCACCGCCGACGACCTCTGGGAAAAGGCGCGCGCCATCGAGCCGTCGACTTCCCGCGCCACCCTCTATCGCACGCTCGCCCTCCTCGTCGAAAGCGGCCTGCTGCGCGAGATCGACCTCGGTCGCGACCAGAAGTACTACGACCCGAACTTCATCGACCACCCGCACCACAACCACCTCATCTGCGTGGATTGCGACAAGGTGGTCGAGTTCGAAGACTCGCACATCGAGGTGCTGGAGGACTGCATCACGCGCCGCCTCGGCTTCCGCCCGACCAACAAGTCGATCCGCATCGAGGCCGAGTGCGAGGAGCTCAAGCAGAAGGGCGTCTGCTCCCAACGCAAAGGGGCCACCGCCTGAGCGGCGCGCGCACCCGGAGAGAATTATGTGGAAAGGCCGCTTCCAAAAGGAAACTTCGTCGCTACTCCAGCAGTACGGCGAATCCGTCTCGTTCGACTGGCGACTCTACGCCCAAGACATCCGGGGCTCGATCGCCCACGCCCGCGCGCTGGAGCGCGCCGGGATCATCACGGCGGACGAGCTCGAGCAGATCTCCTCGGGGTTGGAGGGGATCCGCGCCGAGATCGAGGCGGGCACCTTCGCGTGGTCGACCGCGCTGGAGGACGTGCACATGAACGTCGAGAAGGCGCTCACCGAGCGCATCGGTGCCGCCGGAGCCAAGCTCCACACCGCCCGCTCGCGCAATGACCAGGTGGCTACTGACATACGGCTCTACTGCCGGGACGCGCCGAACGATGTCGATGAGAAACCCGCCGGGCTCCAGCGGGCGCTAGTCGGGAAAGCCGAGGAGCACGCGTCGGTCGTCCTGCCCGGCTACACCCACCTCCAGCGCGGCCAGCCCGTTCTCTTCGGGCACCACGCACTCGCCTACGTGGAAATGTTAGGCCGCGACCGCGACCGCCTGGCCGACGCCCGCCGCCGCCTCGACGTCCTCCCGCTCGGCTCCGGCGCGCTGGCCGGGTCGACCATCCCCCTCGACCGCGAGTTCGTCGCCGAACAGCTCGGATTCGCGAGCGTTTCGCAGAACAGCATGGACGCCGTCAGCGACCGCGATTTCATGGCGGAGATCCTCTTTGACCTAGCCCTCTGCGGCGTCCACCTCTCGCGCCTCAGCGAGGACCTGATCCTCTGGGCCAGCGCCGAGTTCGGATTCGTGCGCCTGTCCGACGCCCACACCACAGGCAGCTCGCTCATGCCGCAGAAGAAGAACCCAGACATCGCCGAGCTCGCCCGCGGCAAGACGGGCCGCCTCGTCGGAAACCTCACCTCCCTGCTCGTCACGCTCAAAGGTTTGCCCATGACCTACAACCGCGACCTGCAGGAGGACAAGGAACCGCTCTTCGACTCGATCGACACCGTCGCCATCACTTTGGATCTCTTCGCCGAGATGGTGGGCGAGATGGAGATGGTCGATGCCAAGACCCGCGCCGCGGCGTCGGATCCGATGCTCCTCGCGACCGACGTGGCGGACTGGCTCGTGCGCCACGCCGTCCCCTTCCGCCAGAGCCACGACATCGTGGGGCGGCTGGTCGCGAAATCCGTCGAATCCGGCACGCCACTCGACCGGCTGACCCTCGCCGAGTACCGGGCCATCGACCCCGTGTTCGACGAGAGCGTCTTCGCCATATTCAACCTTGAGACCGCCCTCGCCGCCCGCACCGCCACCGGGGCTCCGTCCCCGGAGAACGTCGCCAACCAGATCGCGCGATGGAGACGGACGCTCGGCTAGGGAACCCCCACGATGCCAGAATCCGCCCACGGGCTCTTCAACCTCGCCGAAGGCACCCTGGGGATCCTCGTCGCCCTTGTCACGCTCCGGATGCCGCTGGAACGGAGATGGGTCGTCTTCGGGGGCTTCATCGCGTTCGGCATTTCCGACTTCGTGGAGATACACACCGGTGCGTGGTGGCGCCCGTGGTGGCTGCTGGGCTGGAAAGCCGCCTGCCTGCTCGCCTTCGTGCCTCCGCTTTTCCAACACCTCCGCTCGAGGGATCGGGGCGGTGATCCCGATGAGTGATCTCTCCCGAGACGGCTTCGCCCTCCACCGGCCCGGGCTGGCCGAGAGGACACTCGGATGGCTCCGAGCGGCCTGCGCCGAGATGGCCGCGTCGAAACCGCACGGCGTGCGCGACGTCGCCGGGAAATCCCCGGCTATCCGCGAGTTCGCAGCCTCCCCGGAACTCCGCGGCCTTCTCCCACCCGGCTACGTTGGCATCCGCTCGATCTTCTTCGACAAAGTTCCCGGCGCGAACTGGAAGGTCGCTTGGCACCAGGATCTGACGATTGCCGTTGCCGTGAAAGCGGAAGTTCCCGGCTTCGGCCCTTGGAGCGTCAAAGGCGGCGTGCCCCACGTGCAGCCGCCGGCGGGGCTGCTCGAATCGATGCTCACCCTCCGCGTCCACCTCGACGCCGCCGACGATTCGAATGGAGCGCTCCGGGTGATTCCGGGGTCGCATCGGAAAGGGCGGCTGGGAGCGGGGGAGATCCTCGCGGAGAGGCGCCAGGGCGAACCGTTCACCTGCCGTGCCGAACCCGGCGACGTGCTCATCATGCGCCCGCTGCTCCTCCACGCCTCGTCTCCGGCGGTGGCGCCCAGCCACCGGCGCGTGCTCCATTTTGAATTTGCTCCGTCGGATGGTCTCGCCCCACCGCTCGCGTGGTCCGAGCGGTTCTAGCACCGGGCCGTCATCCGACCCGGTGCCGCGCTACTCGGTCAGCTGCGCCACCAGCCCCTCCCAACGCGCATGGCGGAACCCGGTCTCCTCGATCCAGTCCAGCACAAACCCCGCTGATCCAGGATCGTCCGCCGCCCACGCCGCTTCCAGTAGCGCTCGCGCGTCGCGCGGCTCCTTTTGCAGCCGCCAGTTCAACAAGGCCGTCAGCCGCGCCTGATCCGGCTGATCGAGCACCTCCATCTGGTAGAAAACGAGATCCGCCCCGTGCGGCGGCTTGTCCTCCAACGCCGCTCCGTATGTCAGCGCTCCATCCGTTCCGCCCTTCCGCCGCTCGGCCACGGCATGGAGCGCCATCAGGCCTGGGTCGCCGTCCGCGTGATCGCCTAACAATTCCACCACATCCCCGGCTCGCCCCTCATCGAGCAAGAAATGCGCATAGCTCCCGAGCGTGTAGCGGTCGTCCGGCGAGGCCGCCAAGGAGGCCAGGAACGCCTTCTCCGCATCCTCCAGGTTCCCCAGCTGGTCTTCGATCTCCGCCACCAAAGTCAGCGCCCACGTCCGCAGCTCGGGGTTCATCATCGAGCGCCGGTCAGCCGCCAGCGCCCCCTCCGTCGCCGCCAGCGCTTCCGCCGCCCCCACGGTGATCCGGGTCACCCCGGCCCGCGCCGTCGCCGCCACCAGCCTCGGGGCGATGCCCTCGAGTTTCGCCGCCGCCGCCGCCGCCGCCGCGTACTCGCCCAGCACGAGGTGCACCGTCGACTTGGTCAGCCACCCTTGGGCGTCGCCGGGGTTCCCGGTGACCAGCTGGTTGAGATCTCCGAGGGCGCCGCGGAAATCGTGTTGCGACTGCTTGACCGTCGCCCGCAACATGAGGATCTCGTCCGGTGGCGCGGGGGCGTCCCACCAGTCGCCGAGCGCCGCCTGCGCCTGATCGAGCGAGGTGTCGCCCGGGCCGGCCACCCGGCTTGCGGCGATCAACCTGCGCACTTCGGCCCCGGTGGCCTCGATGTCCGGCGTTTCGGCCGCGGGGATCTGCGCGGACGAGAGAAGCGCGGCGAGCAAGGGGATGGCCGATTTCCGGAGCATGGGAGGAGAGAGGTTAAGCGAGCAGGCTTGACGTCCCCGAGGAACCAAGCAAACTCCGCTGCGCCATGAGTCTCGCCTCGCCTTGGAGAAAATCCACCGTCCACGAAACGTGGGTAACGCCCTACATGCGGGGAGAGATCGCCGATTTCTACACGCCCAGTCGCCGCGAGAATCCGGTTCGGTGGATCGTCGTCTACCGCCCCGCGGCCATCGCGGTGGCGCCACTCACCCCGGACGGCCGGCTCCTCATGATCGAGCAGGAACGCATCGGCTCACAGATGACCGCGTGGGAATTCCCGGCGGGGCAGATCGACGAGGCCCACTTCCGCGACCTCGATCCCGGCTCCGAGGAGGCGGAATCGATCCGGCGGGAGACGGTCGTTCGGGAGCTGCAGGAAGAATCCGGCTACGCGATGGAACCGGACGGTGGCGGCCTTGTCCCCCTGGGCCGCTTTTTCCCGTCGCCAGGTTTCACGGACGAGGTGGTCTACCTCTACCTGGCACGCGACTGCGTGCCGCATGCCGATGGGACGAACCATGATGCCGGGGAGGCGATCCTTGACGTCCGCGGGTTCTCGTTCGCGGAGTTCGAGGCCCGGATCGCCGACGGCACCCAGCAGGACGCCCTGAGCCTGGCGCTCTTCGCGCGGCTGAGGAGCCGGGGCGATCTCGGACTGCCCTGAGCGATTCCGCCCAGCCTTGCATTCGCCCGGCATCTCGCGAAATTCCCGCCCCTCCGGCAACGTAACCAAGCCCCGCCCTCCAGATCCCGATCCCGTTATCGACCATGCTCAAGAACCTCTTCAACCTCCGCGACAAGGCAGCGCAGAAGCGTGGCCGCCTGCACGAGGACGAGGAGAAACCGTTCCTCGAACACCTCGACGACCTCCGGAGCATGCTTCTCAAGATGGTCACGGCGACCGTCATTTCGATGGTGGTCTGCTTCATCTTCAACAAGCAGCTCCTCGACGTCGCCCGCTATCCGGTCAAACTCGCCGGCCTCGCGGAAGGGGAGGCTTTCAAACTCCCCGAGACGATGGATCTCTCGCAGTGGCGCGAGGCCGAGCGCATCGTGACCGCCGCATCGGAGGGTGACCCCGCCCTGCGCGACTACTACATCGAGGGAGCAACAAAAGGGAACGAAGACCTCCGTGCCCTGGTCAATGCCTACCCGATCTTCCAGATGGCGGTGACCTTGCCGAACGACGCGCGGGAAGAATTCATCGTCCAGTCGGGCCGCGGGCGCGAAACGGTTCTCGCCTACGTGAGGGCGCTCCTCGAGGACAACCCGAGAGCCGACCCCAAAGGGCGCGACAGCCTCATCAAGATGAGCGTCCTCAATCCTCCCGAGGCGTTCACCCTGTCGATCAAACTCTCGCTCTACGCCGGGATCGTCCTCTGTTTCCCTTTCCTGCTCTACTATCTGGCGGAGTTCGTGTTGCCGGGACTGCGCGCCGAAGAGAAGAAGCTGCTCGCTCCCTCGATGGGGATCGGGTTTGGCCTGTTTCTCATCGGGGTCTTTTTCTCCTATTACGTGGTCACGCCCCGCGCCCTCGAGTTCTTCAATAACTACGGCGAGCGCCTCGGCATGCAAAACGATTGGCGGATCGGTTACTACGTGGGTTTTGTGACCCAGCTGACGCTCGTCTTCGGCCTGTGCTTCGAGTTACCCGTCGTGGTCATGGCACTGGTGAAGCTGGAGCTGCTCTCCTACGAGATGATGCGGAATACGCGCCCCTACGCGATCGTCATCATCTTCTTCGTTTCGGCGCTCATCACCCCGACGACCGACGTCCTCACGCTCTGCCTCCTCGGCGTCCCCATGTGCGTCCTCTACGAGCTCTGTATCTGGCTCGCCTATTTCAACAACCGCAAGCAACGCCGGATCGAGGCGACGGAGGAGGCCGAGCGCGCCGCCCGCCGGGCCGCCCTCGCGCTCCAAGGGGTGGCCGCCAGCTCCCACGACGAGGACGAGGACGATACGGAGCACGATGCCTACCACGACGCGTATCACGACGATCACCACGAGGAGCATCACGATCCCGACTACTACCCCGGCCACCACGAGCACTACCACGACGACCCGCCACCGGCGGAGCCCCGGCGCGCGCCCGGCACGGTGGGAATGGGCGATGAGACGGGAGCCGAGCCGGCGGACGCGCCCGCGGAACCGGAACCGTCCGAAGACCCCGCCCCTGGAGAGAAGGGCGACGAAGAAGAGAGCCACGAAGACGCCGACGACCGCGGCGACCACCACAACGACCCCTACCGCGACAACGACGGCGGGAAGTGACTGGGCGGCGGTGCCGACCGGGACCCGGGGCTCCCCCGACG
>CAZKYJ010000108.1:0-9970 GCA_964556355.1 uncultured Verrucomicrobiales bacterium
CACCTGGTCGTTACCCTTGCCCGTGGCGCCGTGGGCGATCGCGCCGGCGCCGACTTTCTTGGCGAGATCGACCATGCCCGCCGTGATGCAGGGGCGGGCGATACTCGTCCCGAGCAGGTACTGCCCCTCGTAGAGGGCTCCGGCCCGGAACATGGGAAAAATGTAGTCACGGGCAAAAGTCTCCCGCAGGTCTCCGATGTGACACTCGCTCGCGCCGGTGCTCAGCGCTTTGGCTTCAAGCCCGTCCAGCTCCTCGCCCTGGCCGACGTCGGCGCAGTAGGCGATGATTTCTGCGCCGTAGCGCTGCCCGAGCCATTTGAGGAGGACGGAGGTATCTAGGCCTCCCGAGTATGCGACGACAATCTTTTCCATAAGGATGGCGACTAAACACGACGGTGCCGCACTGTCACCCAAGATTTTCCTTGTCGGCGCACCCGCCCCCC
This sequence comes from uncultured Verrucomicrobiales bacterium, assembly GCA_964556355.1. Taxonomy (GTDB): domain Bacteria; phylum Verrucomicrobiota; class Verrucomicrobiia; order Verrucomicrobiales; family DEV007; genus CAZKYJ01. The sequence goes on from CAZKYJ010000108.1 coordinate 444, forward strand.
GCGATACGTCGCCGTGCCCTTCCCCATTGCCGATCTCTCTTGGCCGGTCTACCTGACCGCTCTGCTCGCCGCGTTTACGGTCGGGATTTCCAAGACCGGATTCAGCGGTGCCTCCATGGTTTCCGTGCTCCTTTTCGCGGACGCATTCGGCGCCATCCCCTCGGTCGGCATCGCGCTGCCATTACTCATCGTTGCCGACGTCGCCGTCTATCCCGTCTTCCGGAAATACGCGTCGTGGAAACTCGTCTGGCCCCTGCTTCCCCCGGCGATCTTGGGTGTATTCATCGGAGCCTACCTGCTCGGTGTTATCGACGAGACCACCGCGCGCCGCACGATCGCGGGGATCATCGTGGTCATGCTAGCCCTCCGCTACCTCCGCGCCCGTGCAAAAAACCTCGCCGACAGACTCCCCCACTCGACGACCTTCGCCTGGCTATGTGGGGCGGCGGGGGGGATCGCCACCACGCTGGCCAACGCCGCCGGCCCGATCATGTCGGTCTACCTCTTGCTCAGGCAGTTTCCCAAGTTCGACCTCCTCGGGGTGAACGCCCGGTTTTTCCTGTTTATCAATATCTTTAAAGTCGGCATGTTCGTCGCAGCACCGGCGCTATTTCCCAAGATCAACCTGGACATCATCAACGCCCGCTCGCTGCTGATCGATGTCACCCTGGTGCCGGGGGTCATCCTCGGCGTCCTCGTCGGGCGCAAACTCATCGCGCTGGTTCCCCAGAAGCTTTTCGACAATCTGCTCATCGCCTTCGCCGTCATCGCGGCGATCCGTTTGGCATTCTTTTCCTGAGAAACTGTCCAAGCACTTCCGCCGGCACTGAAAGTGGTCGATTCCTCGAGGGTGGAGCCTGCCAGGGAGGGCGGCAACGACCGCGTGGGATCACGGTCTCGCCGTCCATGGCACGGGCACCGCACACCTACCTGCGGTGACCCAGAACCCGTCCGCTATCGGAATGGCCGCGCCGCCCGGCACCACCGCTCGCCTCACGGAGCCACGACATTCAACCCGCTGAACGTCACGGGAATATCGACCACGCGGAGCCCGACGGTCCCGACCGGGTAGTCGCGATCGCGATGGGTGAGCACGGGCGCTCCGTCGAGGGCGATGGTGAACTCGGAGCCCCGTGCCGTGACTGAGAGATCGTGTTTCTTCGATGGGTCGACCGGAAGCTCCTCACGGGCGAGCTCTTGCCAGCCGCGGCCGTCCATCTTGCCGAATAGAACGGCATTCTGGCTCGGTTTGATACCGGCGAAGTAGCCCCGGTGGGCGTCGTAGCCGACGGAGGGAGCCGTGACCCGCAGGAGCAGGCCGGCGCCGCGCCCCTCGCGATTACCATGAAAATCGACGGTCACGGTGGCGGTGAAGTCGTCGGGTGCCCGGGAGTTGAGGACGATTTTCTCGCCGCTGCGGTAGTCGTTGATCGGGTCGGCCGGAGGCCTTCCCAAACTGAGCCCGGATGTGGTGGTTTCGTAGTACTGGTGGTGGCCGAAATACGAATGATCGCTGGCCAGGTCCGATTGGTAGGGAAGCGGGAGGGCCGAGAGTGACTCCCCCGCAGGGCGGGGCTGCGGGGCGCCCGCCGGAACGGGCTTGCCGAACTGCGGACGCCCATCGCTAGAGAACTTGAATGGCTGGACGAAAATGGCGCGCCGCCAGCCGGGATCGGGATCACGTTTGGCGTGGAAGATGTGCCACCACTCGCTACCGTCCGGCGATTTCACGAAGCACGAGTGCCCCACCCCAAAGGTCTCGTCGGTCGACTGGAACACGGGGTTCTTGTACTTTTGCCAGGAGGCGGGATCGAGCGGATCGTCTCCGGTCAGCTCGAGGAGCCCGAGTTTGTAGGTGGGCAGCCAGGAGGCGCCGCAGGAATAGACGACGAACGTCCGGCCATCGCGCTTGAGCACCTGCGGCCCCTCGTTGAGACCGCGGCCGTTGCCACCGGGCTCGGTACGCTCCCAAGGGTGGTCATCGTTGGCGCAGAGGCGCACACGCCGTGTCGCCAGTTCGGTCGGGGATTTCATTTCGGCGATATAGAGGAACTGGCGGTCGCTCCCCCGCTCGTCCCAGCCCGACCACAGGGCGTAGCGCCTGCCGCCGTGGTCGAGCGGGGTCATGTCGATGGCCCAGAGATTCTGGCCGGCGGTGTCGCCCGTCTCGAACGGGCCGTGGAGCGTGTACTCGCCTAACGGGTCGGCCGTTTTTGACTGCAGGGAGTAGGCCAGGTGATTCTCGTTCTTCCCGTCGGAGGCGGCGAAGTAGATCACCCATCTGCCGTCGAGAAAGTGCAGCTCAGGCGCCCAGACCTCACGGGAGTACCGGCCGCTCGCCGGCGCCCGCCAAACGATGTGCTTCTCCCCGAACGAGGTGAGGTGGTCGCTGGCATGGACGGCGATCGCCCGGTTGCCCTCGGAGAAACACCAGAGATAGCGGTCGGCGTTCGGGTCGCGGATGACCCAGGGGTCGGCACCCTCTCCGATCGGGTTGACGAACTGGTCCGACGGCAGCGGACCGACTTTGGCGTAGTCCGGATGACTTCCGTCGACCGGCATCGTCGCGTTCCAGGCGTGCAGGGCCTCGTCCAGTCGGGCGACGATGGAAGGGTTGGCGGCGGCGAGGTTCCTCGTTTCGCCCGGGTCGGCGGGAAGGTCGTAGAGCTGGGGCTCGCTGCCGTCGTGGTTGACGAGGTACTTCCACTGGCCGTCGCGGACGGCCAGGTCGGGGTTGTCCTCGTCGAAGCCATGGCCAAATCCTGGCCGGTCGGGCGGACGGCGCCAGAAAATGGGTGCCTTGCGGCCCTGCTGCGAACGACCGAGCAGGGTCGCCGATACATCTTCTCCGTCGATGGGCCGGGCGGGCTCCGTCCCGGCGATCGCGTAGAGCGAACGGTTGAGGTCGAGGGCGCAGAAGACGGATGCATCGTTGGTCGTACCGGCGAGGGAGGGGTCGATGAGACCGGGTGCCCAGACGATGAGCGGGGAACGGATCCCGCCCTCGTACATCCACGTCTTTGCGCCACGAAACGGTTCGGAGGTACCGGCGCCGGGTTCGTGACCGTTGTCGGAACACACGGTGATGATCGTGTTCTCGCGGAGTTGCGGGTCGTCGCGCACACGGTCGAAAAGGCGGGCGAGCTGCTCGTCCATGGCATCGAGAACCCCCTGGTAGAGCGCCCGTTTGTCACCACCCCACTTGTCGAGCGGAGGCCAGAACGGACCGTGGACATCGTCGGGCCAGAGATTGATGAAGAACGGTTTGTCGTCGGCCTGCGCCTTGTCGATGAAAGCGAGCCCCGCCTCGACGAAGCCCGTGGTGATCTCGGAGCGCTGCATCCACCGGAACCCGTCGCCGAGGCGTTCGGCATCCGCCCAGATCCTCCCGGGCTTCTCCGGGTCCTGTCCGGGCTTGAGCGTAAGCGGGAGGAGCTTCGGTCCCATGCCCTCGAAGTTCGTCAGGCTCTCGTCGAATCCGTAGGTGCTGATGGGCGGGGCGTCGGCGACGTCGCGCTGGCCGCCCATGTGCCATTTGCCGAAGTGTCCCGTGGCGTAGCCTTGGGCACTGAGTTGCCGGGCGAGCGTCGGCGCCTCCGGGTCGAGCCACTGCGCCATGCCGCGCTTCTTGTTGTCGCGCCGGTTGTTGAGATACGACGTGATCCGGTAGCGGTGGGGGTACTGCCCGGTGGTCAGAGCGACCCGGGACGGTGAACAGATAGGCGAGTTGACGTAGAAGTTCGTAAATCGGATACCCTCACTGGCGAGCTGGTCGAAGTGTTGGGTTTCGACCGTGCCACCGAAGCAGGAAAAATCCGAGTAGCCCATGTCATCGATAAATACCACGATGATGTTGGGGTTTTCCGGCACTGCCCGGACTGTCAGGAGGCCGACGAAGGTGAAGATGAGGATGAGCGATTTCATGATGGTGTTACTTCGTGATCGTCCAGTCGACCGGGGCGACGAAGCCCTTCCGCCCGACCGAGTAGGCGGTGGCACCGGGCCTCTGCAGGGCGCCGAACTCCCGGATCCGGGCGAGCATCGCGGACACCCGACCGGGGTGTTGCCTCGCGAGATCGGTCGTCTCGCCAGGGTCGGTCGCCAGGTGGTAGAGTTCCAGCTTGAGCCCGCCTGCGGGGACGTCGAATGCGTCACCCTCGACGACGAGCTTCCAGGGGCCGAGATGCAGGGAGGAATGGGCGCGGTCGCCCTGGTGGAGGTAGCTGAACCACGGGCGCTCCGGGAGCGGGCCGCCCCCGCGGAGGGCGGGCAAGAAATCGATGCCGTCGACGTCATCCGGCGGCGCTGCCCCCGCGGCGGCGAGCACGGTCGGAAGGACGTCGATGTAGCCGATCCGGCCATCGAAGGCCCTCCCGCCAACGAGTCCCGCCGCCGGCCAGCGAAGGGCCGCGCAGACCCGTGTGCCGCCCTCGTAGACGGTGAGTTTAGCGCCGCGGTAGGGTGCGTTGCTCCCCACCCTGGGGATGCCCCCGTTGTCGCTGAAAAAGATCACCAGCGTGTCGTCGGCATCCGGCCGATCATCGACCGCGGCCAAAATATCCCCGATGCCCCGGTCCAGCGCCGAGACCATGGCGGCGTAGGTCCGCCGCCCGGGGTCATCGATCCCGGCGTGCTTCGCGAGATCGTCGGCCTTCGCTTGGTAGGGTGAGTGCGGGGCATTGAATGGCACATAGAGGAACCACGGACGATCTGCCGGCGACTCCCGGACAAAGTTGGCGGCGTGGGCCGCGAGGAGGTCGGTCGCGTAGCCCTCTTCGCGCAGCGGAGCGGCATCGTCGTGCCAATCGAGCTCCCCCTCGCGCTCGTGGGAGAAGTAATCGATGGCGCCGTTGTAATGGCCGACGAAGCGGGTGAAGCCGTGACTCATTGGCAGCTGCGAGAGCTCGCTATGGCCGAGGTGCCACTTCCCGACCAAGCCGCGCCGCTCGTAGCCAGCGCCGGCGAGCAGTTCCGCGAGCGTGTTCTCCGCCACGGGCATCCCGTAGGTCGACCACGGGGGGATCACCGCGCGCATCATCCCGAAGCGGAGCGGCCAGCGCCCGGTCAACAGGCCGGCGCGCGTGGGCGAACACATCGGGCACGCGCGGAAGTCTGTCAGAATGACGCCCGATCTGGCGAGCTGATCGAGGTGGGGGGTCTTCGCGGCCCCATTGCCCATGAACCCGGTATCGTGATAGCCGAGATCGTCGGCCACGAGGAGGAGGATATTCGGCGGGCGGCCGGAGCTGCCTGGCCGCTCCGCCGATGGCGAGGGGTCCGGTGCCGGTGGTTGCAGACTTGCGGGACGCCACGATCCCGGATCGGCCAGGAGCCGGGGCGTTGCGAAGATTCTCCCGGTGTCGCCCTGCGCTTCCATCCACGAGGCGAGATGTTGTCGGAGAGACCCGAATATCTCGGCGTGGGCAGGTTCGGTTGCGAGGTCGGTGACTTCCCATCTGTCCTCGGCCACGTGGTAGAGCTCGAACTCGGGCCGCTGGTAGTAGCGATCGACGATCGCCCGGGCGACGGGATCGGTGTTGGCCCGCTCGACCCATTCCGTCCAGTAGGCGCCGGCCCAACGTTTCCGGTGGAGGTCGGAATGATTGGTGAATGCGTACTCGGGGTGGAGGTTGTGGATGAGCTTCCATCCGGCGGTGCGAATCGCTCGCGAAGGGTAGACGTTGACACCAACATCCCCCGAGTGGGTCGTGAAAACCTGCTCGCGATGCTCGCCCGACTCACCGAGCAGGACGGGGAGAAACGAGCGACCGTCGATGCCATCCGGCGGGGCGCCGCCGGCTGCGGCGATCAGCGTGGGCAAGAGATCGATCCAGCTGACCATGGCTTCAGACGTGGTTCCCGGCGCTATCTTACCGGGCCATGCGGCGACAAACGGGACGCGGGTGCCATAGTCGTAGAGCGTCCATTTGCCGAACGGCCACTGGGAACCGTGATCGCTCGAGTGCACGAAAAGGTGATCCTGCCCCAAGTGCTCCACGACCACTTCCCGGAGAGCGCCAAGCAGCTGGTCAAGTTCAGCTATCTCCTGGTAGTAGCGGGCGCGGTGCTCGCGGGTCGACGGGGTATCCAGATGGTGGGGCGGAAAGTCGATGGCGGCAGGATCGAAACCGGTCTCCTCCGGCCATGGGACATGCGGGTCCGACGTGCCGACAAACAGGCAAAGCGGCTTGCCGGCATCGCGGTCGTTCAGAAAGGCCGCGACCTGCCGAAGGAGCGGGATCCCGCGGCCCGGCTTCAAAACCACGTGATCGAACCCGTAGCGGGGCGCGTCCCTCCCGTGCGCGACCTTCCCGAAAGCCGCCGTCTCGTAGCCGAGCGCCTTGAGATTCTCGATGAGGCTCGGCACACCGTCATCGGGGTAGGTGTGGTTGCCCTCCGCCCCGTTGCGCGCCGGCATCAATCCGGTGAGCAAGGCGGCCCGGCTCGGCGCGCAGGATGGCGAGGCGACGAAAGCGTGGGTGAGCTTGATGCCGTCGGCGGCGAGCCGCTCGAGGTTGGGCGTTGGGATGTTTGGGTTTCCGTAGGCACTGGAGTCGTACTGCGAGTGGTCGTCGGAGAGGTAGACGACCATATTGGGACGGGCAGCAGCGGCCGCCACCAGCGCGAGGAATAGGCAAAGACACCGGATCATTGGAGAGAGAGCTTTTCGTCCATCGCCTCCGCGAGCGACTCGATCAACACCCGATGTGCCGGCGATTCCGCGAGGTTGTCTCTCTGCCCCGGATCATCGATGATGTCGTAGAGCTCCATGGAGCCGTCGCGATAGCGGCTGAACCGGTGCTGCGGCGTGCGCAGGCAGTGGTTCCCTTCCTGGTAGGTCATTAGAAGTGATTCGTGAAGTTCGGGCGCATCGGCATCCTCCAGGAGGGGCCGGAGGCTCCGCCCCGATACGCCCTCGGGGACGGGTAGCCCCGCCAGGTCGACCACGCTCGGATAAAGGTCGGCCAAACTGACGATCTGGCGACGGGGCCGGCCGTCGCAAGAGCCCGCGATCCGCGGGTCACGGACGAGTAGGGTCACGCGGTTTGCTTCCTCCCAAAGCGCCTGCTTGGCAAAATGATACTTGGCCCCGAGGTGGTAGCCATGGTCGCTCCAGAGGACGACGACCGTGTTGCTTTTGTGGGGGGAGGCATCGAGGCCTTCCATCAGGCGCCCCACACAGGAATCGGCAAAGGCCACGCAGGCGAGATAGGCCTGCACGGTCTCCCGCCAGGACCGGATCGCCCCCGTCCGTCCGGCGACACGCCCGCCGTGGTCGAGCACGGTTTTCATCTTTCCTTGACCATGGTCGGAGAACCGCTGCGCGCCGGAAGGCAGGTCGTCCAGATCGGCCACCGTCGCCGCGAGGGCACCCGCATCGAGCCCCCGCATCTCGGCGGTCGGGAACCGGTCGAAATACTCCTTGGGGGCAAAGAACGGGAGGTGGGGACGAAAAAGTCCACACGCGAGAAAGAACGGGCGATCCTCGGGGAGCGACAGGAAGTGCTGTCGGCCGGTGCGGCGATCGGGGGCCGCTCGTGCCTCGCCGTGCTGCACGAGACGAGCCGTGAAGTCGGCGGCCAACCAGTCTCCCGATTCACGCAATCCGAGGCGGGACGGCCCGAACTGCATGAGGCCGCCCCCCGGGGGCGAAAGCTCGCTCGGCTGCCCACCGTTGCAGCCGAGCGGGACGTTGATCCACCGGCTCCACGAGTTCCGGGCATCCGCCCAATCGTCTTTGAGTTCGCCCTCGACGGTGCCCCTGCCCGCGTGAAACACCTTGCCCAACCCGGCGGTGAAATAGCCGTTCGACTTCAAATACTCGGGGAGCGTCACGCGGTCACTGAGGCTCTCGAGCAACCGGAAGTGCCGGTCGTGCAGGTAGTAACCCGACCGGTGTGGCGGCACCCCAGTCAGCAGGGACGTGCGCGAGGGCCCGCAGAGGGCCGACACGCAAGAGGCCCTCAGAAACGGCGTGCTCTCCGCCGCCAGACGGTCGAGGTGCGGGGTAAGGACGGAACGGACCCGATTGCGAACCTCCTGGTCGGGATAGATCGTTTGGAGATAGTTTCCGGGTTCTTCGCTGGCGAATCCACAGAAGTCATTGAGGTCGTCGATGGCGACGAAGAGGAAATTGGGGCGCTCATCGGCCGCCGCCGTCCCCGCGGTGGCAATGGCGACGGCGACGGCGAAGATGGTTCGCGTTCTCACGGGCGGCTAGAACTGCTGGACCTCATCGGGGCCCGGGTTGGCGTAGGCGGGATCTTTGGCGCGGATATAGATCTCCCCGCCTTCAAGCACCCTGACATCGAGAGGGACGATCGTGGTCCCCCGCTGATTGATCGTCTGCGCGGTCGCGGAGAGATCGCGACCTTCGATACCCTCGCGGGGAAGTGGTGGGACATTCGCGTTGAAGAACGCCGTGCACCACCATTTGCCGTCGCGCGTCTGGAAGGGGGTTCCATGACCGAGGAAACGCCCGGCGAACCTGCGCGGCCCGTAGGGACCGGTGATCGCGTCGGCGGTGGAGTAGTAGAGGTTGTAAGACCCGCGACGCCCCCTGTCGGTCGACCAGGCCGTGCCGAGGTGGACGTATTTGTCGCCGACCTTCAGCATGGTGGCGCCCTCGTGGCCGATGCGGGAAATCGGTCTCCCGTCGGGGCCGGGGCGGGTGCCGGCCGGATCGATACGGGTCGGGGGTGCGGTGAATTCGGTGAAGTCGGCATTGATGGGCCGGACGTTGGTGTTCTCCGAAAGCATCCACCAGGTATCACCGTCCTTGAAAAGCGAGGGGTCGTGCTTGCCCACGAGGTTCGTGCCCATCGGATGGGACCACGGGCCTTGGAGTTCGGCTCCGGCAGAGAGAGCCAGGTTGGCTTTCGCTTTCGGACAATGGACGAGCGCCCACTTGCCCATGTCCGCGATCCAGTGGACTTCCGGAGCCCACGTGTACCGGCCGGGTCGCTGGTGGTAACTGTCGCTCCCGGTGAAGATCGGGCCGAGATATTCCCAGTCGATGAGGTCACGGCTTTTCCAAACGCGAACGGTATTCCCCACGGCAGACTGCTCGCCGAGGCCGATGTTGTAGGGGTCGCTCTGCTCGCGCGGGTCGCCCTCATTGATCGTCGTGCCGGTCAGGTAGAAGTGGTCATCGGGACCGCGCGTGATGTAGGGATCGCGGATCCAGCCCTCTTTGATATAGAGCGCCCGGTCGTGTGCCCGGAGGCCGGCCTCGATCTCGGCACGCGCCATGGCGGGGGCGACGGGCGCGACCGCGGCATCGGGGATCGCCACCGGCGCCATGCCGGCGGTGGATCCGCCATGGCTCGCGGCAGCGAGCAGCCCGGATTGCTCGACGATCGACCTGAGGGTCGTCGCGGGAAGTTTCTGGACTTTCCGGTCGTAGGTGATGAGCCCGTTGATTTCGCCTTCCACATCGGTGGTCTGGGTATAGATGCCGGCGGCGATCCCTCTCGCTTTGAGATCGACGAGCTTGTTGATCGAGGTCTTGTAGCGCCGGATCCATT
>CAZKYJ010000109.1:0-9959 GCA_964556355.1 uncultured Verrucomicrobiales bacterium
ACTACAAACCCAAAGTTAAGCACCTAGGGTGTCCAAAAAATCAGGACCAGCTCACTTGTCGACCATCGTGCCGAACGCGCCATGGGCCAGCAGGGTCATCGTCTCCCAACGGATGTCGTTGAGAGGACGCGTGGTCTGATCATGATAGTGCCGGACGCCACGCTGCATCACCACCTGGACGCGACGACCGCTGGCGGTCGCCCGGTAAAAGGCCGCATTGAAGCCCACCCCCAGCGCGCTGAACGCCCACTGGCCGGTTTCGCCGGTGATGAAATCGCCGGTCACGCCAAGCTGCACGGGGCGCTGACCAACCTCGAAGGAGAACGGTGGATTCCCGTGGTAATTGAAATCGACCGAGGTGCCGGGCCACTCTTCTTTCACATGCCTCTCTAGTTCGCGTTCGAATGCGGCGCTGCTTTCGTAGCGAAAATCCATCATCTTCTCCCAGTCGGCATCCCAACCCACCACTTCCGGCATCGCCTGACCATGCTTCGCTCTGAACTTGGTCTGACAGTGCTCGCACCAGCAACCATACGGCGGCCCGAATCCTTGATCGACCATATCAAGGTGGAACCCATCGATCCCGTAGGCGATCATCTCCGCGAGGAGTTGCTTTACGTAGCCGATGTAGGGCGAGTTGAAACAGACGCGGTCGATGGGATTGCCATCCTTGTCGCGCATGCGCCATTCGGGGTGCTCGTGCAGGGTGTGGGTCGGGTATTGCAGGACACAATAGGCGATCACTGGCATCCCGTGCTCCTCCGCCTCTTCGACCGCCTCCCCCAACACATCACGCCCGCCCAGACCGGGAGCCTTCGGCTGCAGCTTGGAATCGTAGTAGGTGTAGACGCCATCGCGCGCCCAGATGACCATGTAGTCGCAGTGCGCCTCCGCCGCTCTTCGGACGCACTCCCCACCGTCGAATCGCGCGACATAGCCCGTATCCGCGACGTCACTTCCGAATTGGGCTCCGGTGGGCCCGGTCTCGATACCGACAAGGACCCGGTCGAACCAGGGGCGATCGTCGGACCGCGCCAGCCCCGCGAGGAAGACGTGTAAGACGAGGAGAATGGGGGCGATGCGCTGGATCATGACCGGAACACACCTACGCCGGAGCGAGCACCGAGATCAATGGCAAGAGTGCTATCTGCTGGGTTCCGCAGGTTCCACCCGACCCCGCAAGGATCTCAGCGGTCGCCATCCTGGGGACCGCCCCCTCAGACATGCTTTGTTGGAACTACGTTCCTCCTTGCTCGCGCCGGGAATGCTCCTGTATCCTAAGAAGATGCAACGCTTTGACCACAGCCGTCGTGACTTCGAGTCCTACGGATTCACTTGTGAGCTCTGGACAGCCGCGCCGATGAGGCGCCCGGATCGCCACAACGAGATCGAGCTCAATTTGTTGAAAAACGGGTCCCTCACCTACCTTTTCGGCGGCGAACGCATCAGGGTCGTCCATGGCAGCCTGATCGCCTTCTGGGCGGCGATCCCTCACCAGATTGTCGGATACGCGGGCGAACCCGAGTACTACGTCATCACGCTTCCACTGGGGTGGTTCCTGCAATGCCGTCTGCCGACAAAGCTCGTTGATCGCCTGCTACACGGCCAGTTCCTCCGTGATCCCGATTCCCAACGCTTCGGGCTGGATCTTCGGCTCTGCCAAGCATGGATCGACGATCTGATCGCCCGGCCCAGCCACCAGGATTCTGCTTTCCGACTAGAACTCCATGCCCGGCTCCTGAGACTGGCCGAAGGGCTTCCAGCAATGCCGGATATCGAAGAACGGAAGCGGTCCGCAGCACTGCTCGGGGAAGGAGGGATCAGCAAGGTGGAACAACTGGCTGCCTACGTCGCTCGGCACTACAGCCAACCGATTCGGATCGAGGATGTCGCCAGGGAGGTCGGCCTGCATCCCAACTACGCGATGAGCCTCTTCAAGAAAACCTTCAACCTGACGATCAACGAATTCCTGACCCAACATCGACTGTCCCACGCGCAGCGCCTCCTCGCCACCACGGACGACAAGATCATTGACATCGCACTCGATGCCGGATACCCCACCCTCAGCCGCTTCTATGAGGCTTTCAAGAAGTCCTGTGGCTGTTCGCCAAGCACCTACCGGCGGGAACATCGCGTCACCGGTTGAACACCAATCGAACCCCTCAGCATGCTTTCTGGGCTCCCGATCAGCCGGGTCGAGACCTTGGAAGCTGACAGGGAAGTCATGCTAGTGCCGCGCGAATCTCCGCAGCGGGGGAGGCGGGAGGAGGGACGTCGGCGCCCACTTCTCGCGGGCTATGCGGGTGCCCTGGGCTGGTCTCACTGCCTCCTGTTCTGCATCTGGTCGAGCGCGACGGCGGCGAGGATGACGAGTCCTTTGACAACCTGTTGCCAATTCGCGGAGACCTCGAGGAGGACGAGGCCGTTGTTGAGGACACCGATGATGAGGCAGCCGAGAACCGTGCCTAACACCGTGCCTCGCCCGCCGGAGAGCGACGTGCCGCCGATGACCACCGCGGCGATGGCGTTGAGCTCGTAGGTGAAGCCGGCGTTGGGCTGCGCCGCGTCGAGTCGCGAAGCGAGGATCAGCCCGGCGATCGCCGCGAGGACGCCCGCAAGGGCGTAGACGGCGAGCTTGACCCGGTCGACGCGCAGGCCGGAGAGCAGCGAGGCGCGCTCGTTCCCGCCGATGGCATACAAATGCCGCCCGAAGCGCATGCGCTTGGTCACAAAGGCGAACACCGTGACCACGCCTGCGGCGATCCACACCGGCATTGGCAAGCCGAGGAAGGCACCGCGCCCGATCAGTCCGAAGCGGTCGCCCAGCGCGGTGATCGGGTGGCCGTTTGTCCAGAGGTTGGTGAGTCCTCGGGCGATGCCGAGCATCGCCAGGGTCGCCACGAACGGTGGGATGCGGAAGCGGGTGACCATCACGCCATTGAAAAGTCCGAGGCACAGCCCGACGACAATCGCCGCGACACAGGCCCCGAACACGGTGAACTCCAGCAAGACGTTGGCACCCGCAATGGGGATTCCGTCCTTGAGCAGCCCTGCCGCCACGGCGGAGGCGATGGCGAGCACGCTGCCGACCGAAAGGTCGATGCCGCCGCTGAGGATGACGAGGGTCATCCCCACCGCGAGGCAGACGTTGATGGAAATCTGCAGGAGGATGTTGCGCGCGTTGTCGGTGGTGAAGAAGGTGTCGGAAAGCAGGGCCATCGCGATGACCATCAGCACCAGCGCGATCATCGACTGGAACTGGCGGACGAGACCCTTGGCCGATCGGGGGTGGTGGTCGATTGGTTGATCAGTCATTTTGAGAATCCAGATCACCGGGCAAGGCCGCGCGGAGCAGGCGTTCTTCGGTGGCTTCGCTGCGCTCGAATTCCGCCGATTTCTGTCCCTCGCGCAGCACGAGGATGCGATCCGAGACCTCGAGGATCTCGGGCAGCTCGGAGGAGACGACGAGCACGCCGATCCCCCTGGCCCCAAGCTCTGCCAACACTCCGTAGATCTCTTGCTTGGCGTTGATGTCGATCCCCCGTGTGGGCTCGTCGAGCATCAGCACCTTCGGGTCGGTGGCGAGCCACTTGGCGAGGACGACTTTCTGCTGGTTCCCGCCGCTGAGGTTGCAGACGCTTTGCCCGAGCGATGGGGTCTTGATGCGTAGGCGATCGACATGGCCGGCCGCCTCGACTCCTTCGGCCCGCTGGCGGATGCAGCCCCATCGCGACAACCGTCCGAGCACCGCGAGGCTCGCGTTCTCCCGCACCGACATCCCGAGGACCAAGCCTTCGGCCTTCCGATCTTCCGGCGCCAGCCCGATCCCGGCTTTGATCGCGTCGCCCGGCGAGCGGAGCCGAAGCTCCCTCCCTTCCAGCAGAACCTTGCCGTCCATCTGCGTGGCGTGCAGGCCGAACAGGCACTCCAACAATTCGGTGCGCCCCGCGCCCATCAGACCGAATACTCCGAGCACTTCGCCCCGGCGCAATGAGAACGAGACGTCCTCGAGCAAGCACTTGTCCGGGCGGCGGGGGTGGCGGAGCGAGAGGTTCCTCGCTTCCAACAGCGCTCCCCCTCCGGCGATGGCGCCCCCCTTGGAGCGACCGCTCCCCCGTATCTCCCGCCCGACCATCAAGCGCACCGCCTCGTCGCGACCGAAGTCTTCGAGGCGCCCGGAAGCGATGAGCTGGCCATCGCGCATCACACTGATACGATCGGCGGCACGCCACACCTCGTCGAGCTTGTGCGTGATGTAGATGATGGCCACCCCGCGCGCCTTGAGAGAGTCGATCTGCGCGAATAGCGCGCCGACCTCGGCCTCGCTGATCGCGGAGGTCGGCTCATCCATAATGATCACCCGCGAGTCGAACGACAGCGCCTTGGCGATTTCAACCATCTGCTGCTGCCCGACGCGCAGGCGCCCGACCGGCGTCCGCGGGTCGAGGTGATGCAGGTCGAGCTGCTCCAGCAGATCCCGCGCCTCCGCGTTGAGCCGGCGGTAGTCGACGAACCCGAGTCCCGTGCGGAACTCGCGCCCGAGGAACAGGTTCTCCGCGATCGACATCCCGGGGATCAGGTTCAGTTCTTGATGGATCATCGCGACCCCGCCCTCCCGGGCCGCACGCGGATCCGCGAAAGCGACCGCCTCGCCGTTGATCGCGATCGAGCCAGAGTCGGGCGGGAACACGCCGGAGAAGATGTTCATCAGCGTCGATTTGCCGGCGCCGTTCTCCCCGAGGATCGCGTGAAGCTCGCCACCGGCGACCGCGAAGTCGACCCCGTCGAGCGCGCGCACGCCAGGGAAGGATTTACCAATCCCCTTGGCGACGAGCTCGATGTTCGATTTCTGCAGGGCGACCATCACTCACTCGCGTGGTTCAAAATCGACGGCCACCGGGATGACCTGCAGCGGGAGCGGCCCATGCGCGCCCGAGACCTCGGCACAGCCGACAAATGAAATCCGCACGCCGGGTGCGGCCCCTTCGCGCAACCGCGGCAGAATCTCTGCTTCGACCCGCTTGTTCAACTCGCCCGAGATGTCGTTGAAGTCCCGCGAACTCGCAAAGGAGCTGACATCAATCAGGCCGGTCGCGTCGCGCACGGCATTGCTGAAAATCAGGCCGGTCGGGATCACGACCTGGACGGCATCTCCCCCATCGACATTGAGACCGATCGCTTCCCCCTCCGCGACGGACTCCACCTCGCCGCTGCCGCGAACGTGGAAATAGTGGCTGTCCCCGAGTCCGATGGTTCGCCCGTACCTCGCTTTGGCGGCTGCGGGATCGCGTGCCAGTTCCGCGACGAGCTCGGCCACGTCGACCGCCTGCCCCGCGACCGAGGGCAGTTCCTCGGTCCAGAACCTCTCTCCGTAGGCCTGGGGGTCGAAGTCCTGTGACTCCCTCGCCTCCATCGCCGCGTCGAGCGGCACGATGCGGAACAGCGGGAAAAAGTAGAGAACCACCCCCAGCAGCGCGCATCCCCCCGCCATCGCTATCCGGCGACGACGGGTGCCATGATTCTGTGGGTCGGTGGTCAATCTCCCTTCTTTCCGTAAGCCTCAAAATTGTCGATCGTCTCCGGCGACACGAGGTCGACCTTCACCGGGATCTTCTGGTCGAAGTCGCGCTTGCCCTTGATGTACTGGTCGGCGTAGTCGGCCGCGTTGCGCGCCATCTCTTTTGGGTACTGCATGGCTGTGGCTTGGATTTCCCCGTTGCGAACGGCGTCCACGACGTCGGCGGCGCCGTCGAATCCAAACACCTTGACGTCCTTGTCTTTCCCAGCGGAGACCAGCGCCTGGTAGGCACCCATCGCCATCGCGTCGTTGCCACAGAAGACCGCGTCGATGTCGCCGTGGTTCTGCAACAGTGTCTCCATGACCTCGAGGGCCTTGCTGCGGTCGAAGTCGGCGTGCTCGTGGGCGACCCGCTTGAGGTCCGGGAACCGATCGACGACGCTATGGAAGCCCTGCGATCGATTCCACGTGTTGTTGTCGCCCTGCAATCCGAGGAGCTCGATATAGCGGCCCTTCTCGCCGACGACTTTCACGAAGTATTGCGCGAGGTCGACGCAGCCCTGGTAGTTGTCGGACAGGATCTGGCAGGTCGCGGCGTCGGTAGAATTGATTTCGCGGTCGATGCAGAACACCGGGATGCCGGCGTCCTTGGCCTTCTTCGCGTTGATAACGGAGGCGTCGGCATCGGTCGGGTTGAAGAGGATCGCCCCGTAGCCCGCGGTGATGATGTTATCGAAGTGCGAGGCCTCGGTATCGGTGTCGTTCTTCGAATCGAAGATCGTGGCTTCATACCCTAGTTCTTCGGCGCGGGCCTCTGCGGTTTCGCCAAGGACGACGAACCAGGGATTGTTCAGGGTCGAGACGACAACCGCGATCTTGCCGCTGCCTTCGGCGGGGTCTTGCTTTTTGCCGCATCCTCCCAGGCCGGTGGCCGAGAGGACAGCAACGGTAAGGGAGAGGAATTTTCGTCGGGTGGTCATCGATCGGGTGTTTTTGGGTTGGGGGTGTTAAAAAGCGAGGGGCACTGCGCGCTGCCAGCCGGAGCAGTTCTTGGCAACCGTCGCCGCGTCCATCTCCGGGCCGATGCGCCCGGAGACCCGTGGCAGCGATGCCACCGCGGAGGGATCCCGGTAGATCCCACACCCGATCAAGCCGGCGAAGCCCGCGCCGAGCGCGGACAGATCGGGCACTTCGGATACCTCGACAGCGACACCGAGGATATCGGCGAGGAATTGCATGAGGAACCCATTGGCGGTCGCGCCACCGTCAGCCCGGAGGGTGCGGAGTTCGACCTCGCAATCCATTCGCATCATTTCGATCGCATCGTGGATCTGGTAGGCGATCGCTTCGAGGGCGGCGCGCACGACGTGCTCCTTGGTGGTGGCCGCGGTCATCCCGACGATCGCGGCACGGGCGCCCGGTCGCCAGTGGGGGGCGCTGAGGCCCGCGAACGCGGGCACCAGGTAGACGCCCCCATTGTCGGGGACGGCACGGGCGAGGGCCTCCGTCTCCGCGGCATCCCCGATCAAGCGCAGCTGATCTCTCAACCACGAGACGGTTGCTGCAGAATAGTTGATGATCCC
This sequence comes from uncultured Verrucomicrobiales bacterium, assembly GCA_964556355.1. Classification (GTDB taxonomy): domain Bacteria; phylum Verrucomicrobiota; class Verrucomicrobiia; order Verrucomicrobiales; family DEV007; genus CAZKYJ01. The sequence continues at coordinate 7,102 of CAZKYJ010000109.1, forward strand.
CTCCAGCGCGTAGGTGGGCCGCCCCCCTGTCACCCAGCCCAGAGCAGCCACCGAACCATGGCGAGGACGAGGCCGCTGGCGACCGACGTTGAGAAGGACGGACGAGCCCGTGCCGAGCGTGACTTTGGCATCGCCGGGCTCGAAGCAGCGCTGCGCGAACAGCGCCGCCTGCGAGTCGCCCATGACGCCCCAGATCGGGAGAGGGTCGGCCCGGTCGCCCTCCAGTCTCGCCTCCCCGAAGCTCGCGTGGCTCTCGCGCACCTCGGGGAGGGCGGCGATAGGAACCTCGAAAAGGGCGCACAAGTCTTCGTCCCACCGGAGTTTGCCGATGTCGAAGAGTAGCGTGCGGCTGGCATTGGTGTGATCGGTGGCATGGACCGCGCCACCGGTCAGGCGGTAGATCAGGTACGAGTCGATGGTGCCGATCAGGGCCTCGCCCGAATCCAGTTTCTGCGCGATCTCTGGGTACTGACGTCGCAACCACAACACCTTCGAGGCCGAGAAGTAGGTATCTAGCTTGAGGCCGGTTCGTTCCTCGACCATCGGCTCGCTCCCCGCATCGCGGAGCTCTTGGCAGATGCTCTCGCCGCGCCGGCACTGCCAGACGATCGCGTTGTGCATCGGCTTGCCCGTGGCGCGATCGAACACGACGACGGTCTCGCGCTGGTTGGTGATGGCGAGCGCGACCGGGCGCCCGTTGCGGGAGGCGACCGCGCGGAGGACGTGGAGGACGTTGGCGTAGATCTCCTCGGCATCGTGCTCGACCCAACCTTCCCGCGGATAGAGCTGCTCATGCCGGCGCGACTCGTGGTCGAGCAGCGCGCCACCCGCGTCGAAGAGGATCGCCTTCGAGGCGGACGTGCTCTGGTCGATGACGAGGATACAATCGCTCATCGCCCCAGGACCTCCTTCGCCGTCAGGTAGAGCCCTTCCGCAGAAATCCCATAGTGGTGGAGAATCTCCGACTGGTGCCCGGTGACCGTGTATTCATCGGGGATACCCACGATGCGGAAGGGAACGGGTTCGCCCGCCTGCATCAGGACGGAGGCACAGGCCTCACCGAGTCCACCGTGCACCATATGTTCCTCCACCGTGATGACCGCCCCGCAGTCGCGCGCGGCGGCGAGCACGGCTTCGTCATCGAGTGGTTTCACCGTGTGCATGCTGACCACGCGGCACCCGATGCCCTCGGCGGCCAACAATTCGGCCGCGGCGACCGCCGGCGCCAGAGCTTCGCCCGTCGCGACAAATGCGAGGTCGCCCCCGTCGCGGGCGGTGATCGCTTGGCCGAACGCAAACGCGACATCGCTCCCGTGAATTGGTGGGAGCTTGAACTTGCCGAAACGGAGGTAGACGGGGGTCGTCGAGGCATACGCCGCGCGCACGGCCCCGCGACTTTCGACCGCATCCCCGGGAGCGACGATGGTGATGTTGTTGATGGCCCGCAGCGCCGCGAAGTCGTGGATCGCATGGTGGGTCGAGCCGAGCGCGCCGTAGCTGACGCCGGCGCTGATGCCGACCAGGGTCACGGGATGGTCGGAGTAGCAGATATCGTTTTTGATCTGCTCCAACGATCGCGCGGTGAGAAAGCAGGCCGGGGAAACGGCGAACACTTTCTTTCCGGTCGATGCCAGACCGGCAGCGATGCCGACGAGATTCTGCTCCGCGATGCCGACCTCCACCAGTTGGTCAGGGAGCTCGGTGGCGAGCGGCATGAGTTTGCCCGAGCCGCGCGAGTCGCTGGTGACCACGAGGACGTCCGGGTCTTCCCGCGCCAGTTCGAGGATCGCCTCGGAGGCGAACTCCTGGTTCGGCTTGTTCAATCGTCCGGCCGTGTCGCTCATCGGGCTGCGGCATTAAGTTCGGCAAGCGCCGAGTCGTACTGTGAGTCGTCGGGCACGCCGTGGTGCCACTTCGCCACGCCCTCCATGAAACTGATCCCCTTCCCCTTCGTCGTGTGCGCGATGACCGCCGTTGGCTTGCCGGCTTCGGCCGGGACGGCGTTGAAGGTCTCCAGCAGGGCCGCGTAGTCGTGACCTCCGACGTGGGTCGCGCCCCACCCGAAGGCCCGGAATTTCTCCTCGAGCGGATCCGTGTTGCACACGTCCCTCGTCGGACCCGTCAGCTGCAGGGTGTTGTAGTCGACGATGGCGACGAGGTTGTCCAGCCGGTAGTGCGAAGCAGTGAGGGCGGCCTCCCAGTTCGACCCCTCGGCCAGTTCGCCGTCGCCCAACAGGGTGAATGCGCGGTAGGCCTTGCCGCCCTTCTTCGCCGCGAGGGCGACGCCGACGGAAAACGACAGCCCGTGCCCCAGCGCCCCGGTGTTCTGTTCGATACCGCGCACCTTGCGGGTCGGGTGGCCGACGTAGTGCGAGCGGTGGCGGCAGAGCGTCTCCAGATCCGATTCCGGGAAGAACCCGCGGTCGGCTAGCACGGCGTAGAGCGCCTCGACCGAATGGCCCTTACTCTGGACGTAGCGGTCGCGCTCCGGGTCGTCGAACGACTCCGGCGAGACCTTGAGAACCCCGCCGTTGTAGAGGGCGTTGAGGATGTCGACACACGAGAGGCTGCCGCCCGTGTGGCCGGCATTGGCGAGCTTGATGAACCTGAGGATGTTCTTGCGGAGGACGATCGCCCGCTGTTCGATTCAGTCATCACCTACGTCACGGTCGACATGGCCGAGGGCACGTCGATCGCCGTGCCCGACACGTTCCGTCACGCGCTCGCCCCGGAGTGATCGTCGAGCGTTCCCCCGACGCGACCGTGCCCCGGACGTCCTGCCCGGGGCACGAGGCCGAACGTGCGACTCGTCTGGTGTCAGACGCCGTTGCACCAGGTCGCGGCCACGGCGCCGACAC
>CAZKYJ010000110.1:0-9955 GCA_964556355.1 uncultured Verrucomicrobiales bacterium
AGCGGCAAGAGCCCGCTCCTCGTCGCTTTCGATTGCCCCGACCCCGCCGTCAAAACGCCCCGCCGCAGCGTCACGACGACACCGCTCCAGGCACTCCAGTTGATGAATAATTCGTTCGTCCAACGCCAGGCTCAGAAGCTCGCCGACCGCGCGTTGGCCGAGGCCGGCGACGATGTGGGAATCGCCATCCAGATCGCCTACCGGCACACCCTCGGGCGCTGGCCCGGCGCCGAGGAATCTTCCGCCGCCACCGTCGCGGCCATCGCCCGCGGCCTAGAACACGTGTGCTGGGCACTGCTCAATTCTACCGAGTTCGTCTATGTCGAGTAGCCCGTCACCGCGACCACCCCTCTCACGGCGCCACTTCCTCTGGAACTCCGGCGGCGGACTCGGCGCCATCGCCCTCGCGTGGCTGTGCGAGCGTGACCGCGCCCTCGCCAGCCCCGTCGGCGCCAATCTCGGCCCGCACTTCGCTCCAAAAGCCAAGCGCGTCGTCCAGGTCTTCTGCGCGGGCGGCGTCAGCCACCTCGAGACTTTCGACCACAAACCCGAACTCGCCCGGCTGCACGGCAGAACGCTGGAGGGCAAAGGCGAAAACCTCGGCTTCTTCGGCCAGCCCGGCAACCTGATGAAGAGCGTCTACCCATTCCGTCAGCACGGCCAGAGCGGGGCCTGGGTCAGCGATCTGCTCCCCCACATCGCCAGCTGCGCCGACGACATCTGCTTCATCCGCTCGATGGTCGCCAAGAGCAACAACCACACCCCGGCCGCCTTCCAGATGAACACCGGGTTCACCTTGAACGGCTTCCCCAGTATGGGGGCGTGGCTCAGCTACGGCCTCGGCACCAGCAACGAGAACCTCCCCGCCTTCGTCGTCCTCCCGGACCCGCGCGGCCTCCTCGCCGGCGGATCGATCAACTGGACCTCCGGATTCCTACCCGCCACCCACCAGGGCGTCGCCTTCCGCAACGACAGCACCGAACCGATCGCCGACCTCCACACGCCCGACGGTATCGATCCCGCCGACCGCGCGGCCGACCTGCGCCTCCTCGCCGGAATGGACAAACGCTACGCCGACGCCCACCCCGGCGACGACGCCTTCGCCGCCCGCCTCCGCTCCTACGAGCTCGCCGCCCGTATGCAGACCAGCATCCCCGAAGCCACCGACCTCGATTCGGAACCCGCCCCGATCCGCGATCTCTACGGCCTCGACGATCCAAACAACAAAGGCTTCGGCCGCAACTGCCTCATGGCGCGGCGCCTCCTAGAGCGCGGCGTCCGCTTCGTGCAGATCCTCAACGGGGGCTCCTTCGGTAGCCCGCGCATCAACTGGGACGGCCACGAGAACGTGAAGACAAATCACGACGCCCAGGCCGCAACCATGGACCGCCCCGTGGCCGCCCTCATCCGCGACCTCAAACAGCGCGGGATGTTGGACGACACACTCTTTATCTGGTCGACGGAGTTCGGCCGCAGCCCGACGACCCAGGGGATCGACAAACCCGGCCGCGATCACCACCCCGGCGCCTTCACCTGCTTCCTCGCCGGCGCCGGAATCAATCCGGGCACCCAGTTCGGCAGCTCCGACGAGGTCGGCTACTTCGCCGCGGAGAACCCCGTCACCATCCCCGACTTCCATGCCACCATCCTCCACCTACTCGGCCTCGATCACGAAAGGCTGACCTTCTATCACAACGGGATCGACCGTCGACTCACGGACGTGGAAGGGCACGTGGTGGACGGCGTCCTCAGCTAGCACCGGTTTCCCCGCAGCCCCCCACCACCATGCGGCGAGAGGGAATCGACATCCGGTCAACGGGTCTGGTCACGGACATTTCCCGAAACGCGAGAGACGCCGGTGGATCTTGAGTTGGGGTGTCCTGCTGCCGCTCCAGCTCGGAGGGCGCCGACCGGGAGCGCCCGGCCTCCGCCCGCGACGGCCCCCCGCGATCCCGGACACCGCAGACCCCGACGGCGCCCCGGGGGAACCGGGGGGTGCCACCCGTAGTCAAGATTTGCACCCTGACCCCTAGTTTGTCGCGGGAGCGCCCGCCGGGCAGGGGGGGGGAAGCTAGTCGAAAGCGCAAGCCGGGTTCCCGCTCTTGTAGGCCCGGTGCCCGTCGAGGATGTCTTGCGCGAGCACCCGCGCCTCCGAGAGGGGCGGCAGATCACCGATCTCGAAAAAATCGATCTCGGAAACCTCGAGGTTCGCGGCGGGCTCGCCACCCACCACGACTGCCGTGAAAAACAGCTTGTAGATGCTGACCGGATATCTCGGCTGGTAGGGGTTCCGATCGCGATCCTTGACGGCATAGAGGGTCTGGACTTCCACCTCGAACCCCGATTCCTCTTTCACCTCTCTGGCGATCCCTTCGCGGGGGGATTCGTTCTGGTCGGCCCAGCCGCCGGGCAGCGTCCAGAGCCCATCCGCGCGCTCCTTCACCAGCATGACCCTGTCGCCTTGGAAAACGCACGCCCGCAGATCGACCTTCGGCGTGGCGTAGCCCACTTCCGGGATGAAGAACCGCTCGACCGTCTCGAGGTCGGCGTCGCTCAGTTCTGAGTAGAGCTCCGACGCGATCGCGATCAGGCGCTCGAACCGCTCTCGGTCGAATGGATCTTTGGTGTAGCGAAGCCCCGATTGCCCCAGCGCTCGAATCTCTTTGATCAAATCGTGCATCGGATCCTGATCCACCGAACCAACCCGTACTCTGGCAAGTCGGCAAGTCGGGCACGATCGATCCCTCCGCCCGCCGCGCAACTTCCGTGCGATGCCGCACGCCCCGCCCACCAATCGGCCATCCGAACGGAACCGCAGGCAACCGATCGTTCGCCCGGCTCGTTCACCTCGGCACGCCAGAAACAATCGATGCCCACTTTGCCCACCGACCCGCTCCTCTCCGGATTCCAACTCGGACCGCTCGCCCTGCCCAACCGCACCGTGATGGCACCCCTGACCCGGATGCGAGCGACGATGCCCGGGAACGTCCCGAACGCCCTCAACGCGGAGTACTATTCCCAGCGGGCGGGCGCCGGGTTGATCATCGCGGAGGCCACGCCGGTCGCGCCGATGGGGCACGGCTACTACGCGACGCCCGGCATCCACTCCGACGCGCAGGTCGGGGGCTGGAAACAGGTGACCCGCAGCGTCCACGCCGCCGGGGGGCGGATCTTCCTCCAGCTCTGGCACGTCGGGCGCCAGTCGCACCCCGATCTCCTGCCCGATGGGGCCCGACCGGTGGCACCGAGCGCGCTCTCCTCGGGGAGCGAGGCGCCGACACCGACCGGCATGCAGGCCCACCCGGTGCCCCGCGCCCTCGAAACGGAGGAGATCCCGGCGATTGTCGATGCCTTCCGCGAGGGGGCCGAACGTGCCCTGGCGGCGGGATTCGACGGGGTCGAAATCCATGGCGCCAACGGCTACCTGCTCGAGCAGTTCGTGGCGGACGGTGCCAATACCCGCACCGATGCCTACGGCGGCAGCTTGCCGAACCGGCTGCGTTTCCCGCTGGAGGTCGCGCGCGCCGTCGTCGGCGTCTGGGGCGCCGACCGCGTCGGCTACCGGATGTCCCCCAGCGGTGAGTTCGGCGGGATCTCAGTGACCGACCGGCCGGGGACTTTCACCGCGCTCGCCCGGGAACTCGACGCCCTCGACCTGGCCTACCTGCATATCGTCGAGCCCCGGGTCGCGGGGAACGAGACGCTGGACGAACCCACCACCCAGCTGACTTCGGGCTACTTCCGTCCGTATTTCAAGAACGCCCTCATCAGCGCGGGTGCCCATACCCAGGCGACCGGCAACCAGTGGATCGAAGAGGGCGAAGCCGACCTCGTGGCCTTCGGCCGCCTGTTCATCAGCAACCCCGACCTGCCCGAACGCTTCGCCCAGGAAGCCCCGCTCAACGCCTACGATCGCGACACCTTCTACGGCGGCGACGCCCACGGCTACACCGACTACCCGGCCCTGGCGGTCGGGACGTAGGTAGGCAGTGGAGCGAAGTCGTGCCGACTTCCTCCCTCTTCCCTCAGCTATTCCCCTGACTTCGTCGCAATGAGTAGGTGAAAGACCGCCACCACGGCAGGAAAAACGAGAACCCAGTAGCCGAGGTCGATGTTCGCCAACTCGAATTCTCTCGCGATCGGTGTGCCCAGCGAGAAGGTGACCGCGATCGCATCCACCATGAGAAGCGCAACGAAACAGAGCTTCCAGAATCCCGTCATCCGAACGAGCCACCAGACTCCGAGCACGGCGGTCAATCGCAACGCAACGCTTTGCAGGCTCCACGCAGCCAGATATCCATCGCCGCAGCAGGCGGCAGCGGTCACCAGCGCCGCTAGATAGACGAGGCTCCAAATCCGGCAGAACCTGATCTCTCCCGGGGTGAATTGGGGGTGCCTCATCCACCAGACCCAAAACACGGGAACGATCGCCATCCCGATCCAGAAGAAAAATCTGCCGCGGAAGGTGCTCAACTCGTGATCTGGGTGGAACCTTGTCGTCACTGGTTCGATCGATACTCGTTGAAGATTGAAACTCTACTGCACCGGTGCCGTGAGGCGGGCGACGCGGATGGCCAGCCGGTACCAGAAGCCGTGCGCATCGAACTGTTCGCGGGTCATCGGCGTCGCATCGGCAAAGTCGTTCTCTAACATCGCCGCCACCTGCCCGGCCAGCTCGGTGTCGTCGGCGGCCATGGTGATCTCGAAATTGAGTCGGAACGAACGGTTGTCGAAATTCGCGGTACCGACGGTGCAGTAGTCGTCGTCCACCAGCATCACCTTGTGGTGCATGAACCCTTTCGTGTAGCGGAAAACCTTGATCCCCGCTTTCTCGACCTCCTCGAGATAGGACCAGGCAGAGAGCTGGACGAGGGTGCTGTCCGATTCGTCGGGGATGAGGATCCGCACGTCGACCCCACGGAGCGCGGCGAGCTGGAGGGCGCTGATGAACTGCTCGTCGGGCACGAAATACGGGGTGGCGATCCAGAGCCGTTCGCGCGCCAGGCCGATGGCGTGGAGGAAGAAGAGCGTGCAGCTCTCCAGTTCGTCCGCCGGTCCCGACGGCATGCAGAAAAGGCGTTTCGACGCGCCCGAGGCGGCCGGTTGCGGATCCCAGTCGACACCGGTGAGCACCTGCTGGGTCGCCCAGTGCCAGTCCTCGACGAAGGCGAGCTGCACGCAGTGGACGACCGGACCGGCCACCCGGAGGTGCGTGTCCCTCCAGTAGCCGACCTCGGGGTCGAGCCCTTTGTACTCGTCCCCCACGTTGAGCCCGCCGACCCAGGCTTCCCGGCCATCGACGACGACGATCTTACGGTGGTTGCGGAAGTTGATCTGGAACCGGTTGGCATCTCCCTGGCGGGTGTTGAACGGGCGCACCGGGACACCGGCGGCCTCCAGCTCGTCGATGTAGGCCGCGGGGAGATCGCTGCCGACCTCGTCGTAGAGCAGGTGGCACCGCACGCCCGCCCGCGCCCGTTCGAGCAGCCGCTCCTTGAGTTCCCTCCCAACGCTGTCGTCGTGGATGATGTAGAACTGGACGAGCACGTAGTCGGTCGCGCGGCTGATACCGTCGAAGATCGAAGCGAAGGTGGCTTCACCATCGATGAGGAGTTCGGCATCGTTGCCCTGGGTGAAGGGGAGCTTGGCCAGCCTCTCGACCAGGAAGGGGCGGTCACGATCCGGATAGGCTACAAGATCCCGCTCCACCAGCCGCTTTGCGAACTCGCGAGCGACCGGTTGCACTTCGGCCAACCCATCCCGGCGGGCGCTGACGTAGCCGTTGAACCGGCTGTCGCCAAAAACCCAATACGCGGGCACGGCCACGTAGGGCAACGTGTTGAGCGAAATCGCCCAAGCCACCGCTCCCTGTGCCGTCCGCACCTCCATGATGGCACGGATGGAGGTGAGGAAACCCGCCACGTGGGCGAGGACAACGAACGCGGAAAGGAGCAGGCGACGACGACGCTTAACCTGATCAACCAAACGCGCTATCCGTGGGTGACGCCGTCTCCACTGCTTCATGGCACGACGCTACGACCCACCCCCACACATGCAATCAGCCATTCCCCGGCCGCCAGACCTGCGATGGCAAGCCGCCCCCGGATCACCGGTCGAGGTTCAATCGCGCCATCGGTGCCGCGCCCTGAGACGCCGTCACCCACGTGGCAGCCGGTGCCAATCCGCGCCGCGGCCCGCCTCCGGCCGCACGCGCCCCGGTTGCCCGTGGCCTACTTCTTTCTCGTTGGCGCTTGCCGTCGGCCTTCGCCGGGGGATGATCTGGGATGAAACGCCCCCTCTTGCTAGCCCTCGGTGTCGTCGCCCTTTTCGCGACCACGGCCCCCGCCGCCGACAGGCCGAACTTCGTCTTCTTCCTCGTCGATGACTTCGGCTGGGGCGATCTCGGGTGCTACGGCTCGACGTTCCACGAGACGCCGAACATCGACAAGCTGGCCGAGGAAGGGATGCGCTTCACCCATGCCTACTCGGCTTGCACCGTCTGTTCGCCCAGCCGCGCCGCCATCCTCACCGGCCGCTACCCCGCGCGCCTCCACCTGACCGACTGGATCGCCGGCCACGGCCGGAAGAACCCGAAGCTCCTCATCCCCGATTGGACGATGAAGATCGGCCACGATCTGACCACCCTTCCGGAGGCGCTCAAGGACGAGGGCTACCGCTCCGAGTTCGTCGGCAAGTGGCACCTCATGCCTATCGGCCAAGAGGATTTTGACGAGCACTACCCCGAGGACCAGGGCTTCGATACCAACGTGGCCGGCCGGGAGTGGGGACAGCCGAAAGGACCGGGCAAGTATTTCTCACCCTTCGGCATGCCCAACCTCGACGACGGGGAGAAGGGTGATTTTCTCACCGACAAGCTCACCGACGCCGCCGTCGATTTCATAGGCGACGCGGCGGCCGACCCCTTCCTCCTCTACTTTTCCTACTATACCGTGCACACCCCGGTGATGGCGAAGCCCGAGCTTGTCGCGAAGTACCAGAAGAAAGCGAAAGGTTTCCCCAACCCGAACGGCGAGCCGGTCAACCCCGCCTACGCGGGAATGGTCGAGAGCCTCGACGACAGCGTCGGGCGCGTCGTCGCGAAACTGAAGGAAACCGGGCTCGCCGAGAACACCGTGATCATCTTCACCGCCGACAACGGCGGCAACTCGCCGAAGAGTTCCGGCGGCCTGCGCGAGTTCAAAGGCCACGGCTACGAGGGCGGCACCCGCGTCCCGCTCATCGTCCGGTGGCCCGGCAGGGTGGCGGGAGGAACCGTTAGCGACGTTCCGGCCATCGGCATGGACTACTTCCCCACCATGCTGGAGATGGCGGACGCCCCACCGCGCCCGGATGCCCACCTCGACGGTGTCAGCCTCGTTCCGGTGCTGACCGGCGAAGCCGGCACCCTCGCCCGCGACACGCTCTACTGGCACTACCCCCACTACCACCGCACCCTGCCCTACGGCGCCGTCCGCCAGGGCGACTGGAAACTCATGGAATTCTTCGAGGACGGGCGGCTGGAGCTCTACAACCTGGCCGACGACCGCTCGGAGTCCAGCGACCTCGCCCAGTCCGAACCGGCCAAGACCGAGGCGCTGCACACCGCACTCCAGGCGTGGCGCGAGTCGGTCGGCGCCCAGATGCCCACGCCGAACCCGGACTACGATCCCGGCAGCGAGTAGTATCATCCGCAGCGCCGCGGATCGCCGGCGCCTCTTCCGCCCTCCGTCCCTCGAGGAATCCGGATCGGTACCACCGTCGTTACCGGGAGGACGTCCGCCGGCCGGGTGGCCCTGCGGTAGTCCATCGCAATCCTTCCAGGAACAACGACAGGCCATGGAATCCATCACGATCCACGAATATCGCAGGCGATATCCGACGACGGCGCCCGTCCCGACCCTCACCCAACGGGGGGACGTCGGGGGAATCCTCGCCCGTATCGAGCAGCGCGAGCTCCGGCGCCAGTCCCGGCGTGGCGCGGTCCTCCGGACCCGACAACGGGTGACGCACGCGCTCCAATGGGGTGCCAGCCAGCTCCTGCACATCCGCCCCGCACTCGCCCCGGATCCCCTGCGGCGCCCGGTCGGGATGTAGGCCGGCACCCCAGCTTTGCCCCACCTCCCGCCAGGGCGCACGCCGCTTGCAAAACAGACAAGTCTGTCTAACTTCCGGGCATGAGCGCCGCCCGCGAGAGTATCCTGGCCACCGCCGGCCGCCTTTTTGCCGCCCGCGGCTACGAGCTGGTGGGGATCAACGAGATCATCGAGCGATCGGGCGTGGCCAAGGCCACCTTCTACGCCCAGTTCCGGAGCAAGGAGGCGCTTTGCGTGGAATGGCTGCGCCAGGTGGCGGCCGAGTCCGGAGCCCGCTACCGGGCGCTGCTCGACGACCCGGCACCCGTGGCCAAGAAGGTGGCGACCAAGTTCGACGAGCTGAAATCCTACACCGCCACCTGCAACTACCGCGGCTGCCCGTTCACCGTCACCGCCTCGATGGTCGGGCAAGACAGCGAGGTGCGCGAGGTCATCGCCCGCTACAAGGCCGAGTCCCGCGCATTCTGGCAGCGGCTCGCCCGCGGGCTGCGGGACGAACGCAAGGCCGCAAACCAGCTCGGGGACGCCCTCTTCCTCCTCTACTCGGGCGCCGTCGCCGAAGCGCAAAACACCCGGTCCCCGTGGCCGGTGCATTCGGCCAAAAAGATGGCCCTCGAACTTTGCCGCATCCCCGGGTGAACCCTCGGCGTAATTTGTTCGGGAATAGACAGACTTGTCTGTTCATCCTGTGAACGAGGCCCCGGCCCGAGCGAAAGAAGACACCATGAAGACGATCTCGATCCAAGAGTACCACCGCCAGTATCCGACCAGCGCCCCCGTGCCGACGCTCACCCAGTGGGGCGGGTTCGGTGCGCTGCTCGCGCACCGGGACGAGCGCCTGCGCCGCCGCGAGCGCCGGCGGGCACTGCTCGGAGGCGCGTTCCGCCGCGCCGCCTCGGTGGCCCGTGCCGTCATCGGGACGCTGCGTCACGGCCGCACCGCGGTGGCTTCTCCGGCCCGAGCCCGTCCCGCCGGCGCCTCCTGAGCCATGAACTTTTCATCACCGTCCTACCGGTCGCCGGGGGAGAGCGGCCCGACCCGGCGAGAGCTGGAGGCCCTCCTCATGGCATCGGTCCGCCGCGAGCACCCCGAGTGGGCCGGGCTTCCCGGCGGGAGCAGCCGGCTCGCCCGCTACGAGCAGAAGCTCCGCCGTATCCTCGGGGCCTTCGGCTGACCCCATTTTCCGCAACAAACCGAACCCAGAAATGAACACGAAACCGACCATCCTCAACGACAGCAATTTCGACGAGACGGTCGCCTCCAGCGGGCGGCCGGTTCTCGTCGACTTCCACGCCGAGTGGTGCGGCCCCTGCAAGATGCTGGGGCCGGTCATCGACCAGCTCTCCGCGGAGCAGGAGGGGAAAGCCCTCGTCGCCAAAGTGGATATCGATGACGCGCCGGGCATCGCCTCGCGCTACGGCATCCGCAGCATCCCGACGCTCCTCGTCTTCAAAGGGGGCGAGGTCGTCGCCACGGCGCGCGGCGTCCAGTCAAAACCCGCTCTCGAGCAGCTCCTCGCCGGGGCCGCCTGAGCCGAAGAAGCAAATGGCGGGACACATTTCTCGCCGGACCGGGTGGCCGGGACGTAAGAGTCTCGCCCACCCGGCCCATTCCCATCCGCAGCCTATCCTATGAACGTTATCGAAGCCATCCACGCCCGCCGTGCCATCAAGCACTACGACCCAAACCACCGCATGAGCGAGGGGGAGATCCGACAGCTGATGGAAACCGCCATGCTGGCGCCCACCGCATTCAATATCCAACACTGGCGGTTCGTCGTCGTCACGGACCCCTCCGTCCGCCAAGAAATGCGCGCCGACGCGTGGGACCACCCTCTGGTCCTCATCGGCGGGTCCGACGCC
>CAZKYJ010000111.1:0-8783 GCA_964556355.1 uncultured Verrucomicrobiales bacterium
GCTCGACGGCCTGGGCAAGTACTACAAGCAGACGATCTCCGAGTCCGTACGGGCGAAAACGTGGCCGTCGGCATAGGCTGGGTGTGCCCAGGTCTTTCCGATGATCTGGGCGCGCGAGTGGATGGTGAATCCGTCGGGCGTCAGCGTCGCGGAAAGGAGTTCGCCGTTGGCGTTGAGGATGAGCACCCGGCCGGTCGGCCTATGCGGGGCGTCCCGTACCCAGACGAGCGTCGCCTGGGGGTTGCGGTCTGACGGGGTGACCGAATGGTCCTCCGCGTCGTCCCAGAGGACGTCTCCCGTGTCGAGCTCGAAGGCCATGAGCCCGCGCTCGCGGTCGATGAGATAGACCACGCCTTCCTTGAACAGCGGCTGCGCCATGAGCCCGCGGATAGACTCCTCTTGCTCCCAGAGCAGCTCCGCATCGCGCCCGCCGTCGCCGAGCCGGACGGCTTTGGAACCGTGCCAGTAGCCACACACTAACGCGATGCCCTCGTGGACGATCGGCTTGGCGATGGAGACCCCGTACTTGATCGGGTAGGGGATCGACCAAAAAACGTCCCCGCTGTCGGGATCAAGCCCCTGGATGTGCTCGGGCGTCCACGCGACCATCAGGTCGCCGTCGATGGTCGGGGTGGCGTAGCCCGCGGGGTCATCGGACCCGCGCCAGACCTCCCGTCCGTCGCCACGGTCGAACGCGACGAACGCGCCGCCCGGGAGGCCGAGGTGGCAGATGACGGTATCGCCCCGGATGACCGGGGATGCGGCGAACCCCCAGGTCGGACGCTCCGCCTGCAGCGTGGCCACGGAATCGACCGACCAGCGCATCGCCCCGGTCTTCGCATCGAGGCAGTGGACGTGCCCGACGGCACCCAGCGCGAACGCGGTTCCGCCGACGATCGTCACTGAAGCCCTCGGCCCGCTACCATAGTCGAGCCCGTCGTAATCCGCGGCGTAAGCATGTTCCCAAACGGGCTCGCCCGTCGCCGCATCCAGGCAGACGATACGCTCGCCCTCCGGGGTTCGGTCCATGGTGTAGGCCCGTCCATCCGCCACGGTGATACCAGAATAGCCGCCGCCCAACTCCTGCTTCCACACCCGCCCGATGACGTCGTCGTCGAGCACGAGTGGCAGGTCGGGACACACCCAGGTGCCATCGGCTTCCGGCCCACGAAACTGCGGCCACTCCCCTGCTACCGCGGTGGCGGCGAGGTGAGCCGAGACAAGGATGAGGCGCGCGACGATCATCGATCGCCAACAGTATTGATGACTTCTTGCAAAAGCGAGTCCGGCATTTCCACGAGGTGGCTCCGATCGGGAAACCTCGATTCTCGCACATCCGCGACGTATTCCCCGAATGCGGCGATCCGTTCACGTTGGAGGCGCTCGAACTCGGCTTTGAAATTCCGGTAGGTTTTGGCGTGGCGGGGCGGTCGCTCGTCATAGTCGCCGAGGATGTCGTCGGAAAACAGGAACTGGGTATCGCACCCGCTCCCGGAGCCCAGCGACATCAGGATCATGGAGGTGCGCGCGCTCAGGAAGCTCGCCAGGTTGTGCGGGACCACTTCCAGCTCGGCAGCGTAGGCCCCGGCACTCTCCAGTTCTTTCATCTGCCGGTAGAGAGCCGTCGCCTCTTCGACCGTTTTCCCGATGGCGCGATAGCCGGTCCAGGTGACATGGCGCGGCACCATGCCGAGGTGGCCGACCACCGGGATGCGCTCGTCGGCCATCGCCTCGACGATGCGCGGGCTAGCCGAGCAATAAACGGAGCTGGCACCGGCCTCGAGCGCTCGGAACCCGACGCGGATCGCCTCCTCCGGCGAGGCCAAGCCGTGGGGCGTGGCGCACGATAGGAAGCTGTTGGGTGCGGCGGCGACCAGTGCCGGCAGGCGCGCCTGCGACTCGGGCGAATCGAAGCTGCAGCTCATCACATCGACCTCGGCCGCCTCGGCCGCCGCCGCCTCTTCCGGCGACTTCACATGGATGTGCGTGAGGCAGCGCTTGCCCTTCAAGAGCTGAAGGTCGCGGACGGTGTATTTCTTTCGGGGCCGGAGCATGGTAGTGCCCCGGAGCATCCCCGCCGAGCAGGCGTCGGTCAAGAACGGCGTGCCGCCGTCACGGAACCTCCACCCCCGCCGCCCGCAGCGCCGCCGCGTGCACGGCGATGTCGTGGGCGGCGTCCCAGGCATAGGTCTGCTCGCCGCGCACGCAGCCCGCCAAGGTCCGGAATTCACCGTCGTAGCGGCCTCCGCCGGGAGGGATCGCCACCGTGTGGCGACCGGCGGCGAACTCCCCGGACGGTTGGTCGAGTTCCAGTTCGACGGTGCCCGATTCCAACGGTGTGATCGACGCCCGTCCTCCGGTTCCCGCCACGCTAATCGTCCGGCGGGGGCCGCCAGCAGGGTCGGCGTGGTTGCAGCGGAGGGTCGCCAGCGCGGCGCCGCACCGCAGGACGGCGAGCTGGTTGTCCCGGAGTTCGTCCCCGGGAGCCCGCGTCGCCGCCGCCATCGCCCAGACCTGTTCCGGGGCACCGAGGAGGGTCACCACCGTATCCACCAGATGGCAGCCGAGCTCGAACATCCCGTTGCCCGGGTAGTCGGCCAACGCGTCGCGCAACCCCTGTCCCGCCAGCTTTCCCATGCTCGCATTCACCTCCATGATGGTGCCGAACCACCCTTCCCGGGCGGCACGAAAGAGGAACGCAATGCCCGGGTTCTCCCGTAGCATATAGCCCATCTGCACGACCTTCCCCGCGCGCTCGGCCTCCCGGCGCATCGCCGCGAAGGCGCCGTGATCGAAGCCTCCCGGCTTGTCGAGATGAACGTGTTTGCCCGCACGGATTGCCCGGAGCGCCATCGGCGTGGCCAGCTCTGGCCCGGTCTCGACGACGATGACCTGGGTCGAACGGTCACTCAAGATCGCCGCGATCTCGTCGTCCGCGTCCGACTTCGCCCAGGCCACCACTTCGTAGAGATCGGGCAGGCCCTTGATGGCCTCCATCTTGCCGCTCGCGTGCGGGTGTTCGGTCCCGATCTGCGCGATGCGGATCGGGGGGGCACCATCGTCGGCGATCGCCCGCACCGTGCCCCCGGTCGCGCTGAGGGTCGCGGCGCCGAGACCCGCGAGGAACCGCCGGCGACCGAGGGAATGAAGGGAGCTATCCATCAGCCACTTACGGCCCGATCCACCGCATGCAAAACCGATACTCCAGCGGGCGTTTTTTTTGTGCAAAGTGCATGGGTTGGGGCCTGTTGGAACGGGACTCGCTTAACCAGAGCATCGTATGGCCATCCACGTCGCACTCTCGCACCGCACCACCTACCGCTACGATCGCAAGATCAGCCTTGGCCCGCAGATCATCCGCCTCCGTCCCGCCCCCCACTGCCGAACGCCCATTCTGAGCTACTCCCTCAAAGTTGCCCCCGGAGAACAGTTCCTGAACTGGCAGCAGGACCCGTTCAGCAACTACTTGGCCCGCCTCGTCTTCCCGGAAAAATCCGATATCTTCGAGGTCGAGGTCGAGGTCGTCGCCGAGATGGCCGTCTACAACCCGTTCGACTTTTTCTTGGAGAAAGCCGCGGAGGAATACCCCTTCTCCTACGATCCGGCGGTCGCCCACGACCTCGCCCCCTATCTGAAAACCTCGTCCCACGGCGACCTCTTCACCGCGTTTTTCAAATCCATCGACCGCACGACCGAGGTGCGGACCATCGACTTCCTCGTCGGGCTCAACCAGCGCCTCAACGACGAGATCGACTACCTCATCCGCATGGAACCGGGCGTGCAGACGCCCGACGAGACGCTGGAGAAGAAGCGCGGGTCCTGCCGCGACTCGGCCTGGCTGCTCTGCGAGTTGTTCCGGCACTGCGGCATCGCGTCGCGCTTCGTCTCCGGCTATCTCATCCAGCTCAAACCCGATGTGAAGTCGCTCGACGGACCGTCGGGCACCGAGGTCGATTTCACCGATCTGCACGCCTGGACCGAGGTCTACCTCCCCGGCGCCGGCTGGGTCGGGCTCGACCCGACCTCCGGGCTCCTCGCCGGCGAAGGCCACATCCCCCTCGCCTGCACGCCCGAGCCGTCGTCCGCTGCCCCGATCAGCGGAGCCACCGAGAAAGCCGACTGCGAGTTTGATTTCGCCATGTCGGTCTCCCGGATCTACGAGTCGCCGCGGGTGACGAAACCGTATTCCGAGGAGGAGTGGGAACGCATCACGGCCCTCGGCGACTCCGTCGACGAGAGGCTCACCGCCGGGGATGTGCGTCTGACCATGGGCGGCGAACCGACCTTCGTTTCGATCGACGACATGGAGGGCGACGAGTGGAATTCCGTGGCGCATAGCCCGGCCAAACGCAAGATCGGCGCCGAGCTTGTCCGGCGGCTGCGGAAGCGGTTCGCCCCCGGCGGCTTCCTCCATTTCGGTCAGGGGAAGTGGTATCCGGGCGAGCAGCTGCCCCGCTGGGCCTACGGTTGTTTTTGGCGCAAGGATGGTGTTCCGATGTGGGAGGACATCGACCTGGTCGCGGAGGACGACAAAGACTACGGGTTCGGCCCCAAAGACTCCGCCAAATTCATCGGCGCGCTCTGCGACCGCCTCGACGTCGATTCCCGTTGGATCATGCCCGCCTACGAGGACGCCTGGTATTTTCTTTGGAAAGAACGCCGCCTGCCCTCGAACGTCGATCCCCTGAAGTCCAACCTGAAGGACAAGGAAGAACGCGATCGCCTCGCGCGGGTCTTCGAGCAGGGGCTGAACAAAGTGGTGGGGCACGTCCTGCCCCTGAAGCGCGACCATGCTACCGCCGGCGATAGCTGGCAGTCGGGCCCGTGGTTCCTCCGGCCCGAGACGCTCTACCTCATCCCTGGGGACTCGCCTCTCGGCTACCGCCTGCCGCTCGATTCTCTCCCCTGGGTGGCCGAGACCGACTACCCGTGGATCTACGAACCCGACCCCCACCGCCCGCTCGTCGGCGACCTGCCCGGCCGTCCCCAAAAGGACGGACAGGCCTATCTCCGCAGCGGCGTCGCGGCCGACCACAGGGCCTTCGTCGAAGGCGGACACCCGCCGGAACCCCCGAATTCCCCGGGGCGAACCGCGCGGCCCGCACCGACGCCGCGCAGCCCCATGCCACCGGATGCCACCGGCTCCACCACGCCCCGTAGCGCATCGGCGCCCTCCGGGACAACCCCAGCCGAGTCCCAACCGCAGCCCGCCGAGTCCGCACCGTGGATCGTGCGCACCTCGATGGCTGTCGAGGCCCGCGAGGGCCGCCTCTATGTCTTCATGCCGCCGACCGAGGAGCTGGAAGACTATCTCCATCTCCTCGCCCTGGTCGAGGAGACGGCCGCCCACTTGCGCATGCCCATCCTGGTCGAGGGCTACCCGCCACCGCACGATCCCCGCGTCGATGTCCTCAAAGTGACACCCGATCCGGGCGTCATTGAGGTCAACGTCCAGCCGGCGACCAGCTGGCGTGAAATGATCGAGATCACGACTGGGATCTACGAGGACGCCCACCACAGCCGGCTGGGCACCGAAAAATTCATGATCGACGGACGGCACAGCGGCACCGGCGGCGGCAACCATATCGTCGTCGGTGGCGATACTCCTGCGGACTCTCCCCTCCTGCGCCGCCCGCACCTCCTGCGCAGCCTCGTCAACTACTGGCAGAACCACCCCTCGCTCTCCTACCTCTTCAGCGGACTGTTCATCGGCCCGACCAGCCAGAGCCCCCGCATCGACGAGGCGCGCAACGACGCGCTCGCCGAACTGGAAATCGCCTTCGACCAGATCCCCGACCACGGCGACGTCCCTCCCTGGCTAGTCGACCGCGTGTTCCGCAACCTCCTTACCGACGTCACCGGGAACGTCCACCGCTCGGAGTTCTGTATCGACAAGATGTTCGCCCCCGAGGGTGCTGCCGGACGCCTCGGCCTACTCGAACTCCGCGCGTTCGAGATGCCTCCCCACGCCCGCATGAGCCTCGCCCAGCAACTCCTCCTGCGCGCCCTCATCGCCCGGTTCTGGGATGCGCCCTACCGCCAGCCACTCGTCCGCTGGGGCACCGAGCTACACGACCGCTTCATGCTCCCACACTTCGTCTGGCAGGACTTCGGAGACATCATCAACGACCTCACCGATTCCGGCTTCGCCTTCGAAAAAGAATGGTTCGCCCCCCACCTCGAGTTCCGCTTCCCCATCGTCGGTGCCCGGAGCTACCGGGAAACCACGCTCGAACTCCGCACCGCCCTCGAGCCCTGGCACGTGCTCGGTGAAGAGGGAATCATCGGCGGCACCGTGCGCTATGTCGATTCCTCGCTGGAGCGCCTCCAGCTCAAGGCTACCGGGCTCGTCGGGGATCGCTACGACCTTCTCTGCAACGGCGTCCAGCTCCCGTTGGCACCCACGGGGACGGCGGGCGAGTACGTCGCCGGGATCCGCTACCGCGCCTGGCAGCCGCCCGAGTGCCTCCAGCCGACCATCGGCGTCCACGCGCCGCTCACCATCGATCTCTTCGACCGCTACACCGGCAAATCCGTGGCCGGTTGCGTCTACCACGTCTCCCACCCGGGGGGCCGCAGCCACGAGACGTTCCCCGTCAACTCCTACGAGGCCGAAAGCCGCCGGCTCTCCCGCTTCAGCCCGCACGGCCACACCGGCGGGCTCATCGATCCGAAGAAGGTGCCCCCCCACCCGGGGCACCCGTTCACTTTGGACCTGCGCGAGCACCTGCCCGGGGTCATCCCGGAGCCGGACCAGGACTAGACGTGTCCGTCATCCGCCGGTAATCTCCTCGCCCTTGCCCGCGCTTTCGCCCCCTGATCCCGTGTCGTCCGTTCTCGGCTACCAGCTTTCCATCGGGAAGCATCACGACGAGATGCTCGCCCCCGACGGCTCGGTTCGCCCCCACTGGCGCGCCGTCGCCGATTTCCTCTCGTCGGTCGGCCCGGACGAGCTCGCCCGACGCGCCGCCCAGGCACGCAAGATCCTGAGGGACAACGGGGCAGCCTACAGCCTGCCCGACGAAGGGGGGCTCCGCTCGTGGGAGCTCAATCCCGTCCCGCTCTGCCTTGATGCCGCCGATTGGCAGTCGATCGATGCGGCCATCCGCCAGCGCGCCCGGCTCCTCGATGCCATCCTCGATGATATCTACGGCCCCCAGGCCATCCTTTCGAACAAGCTGCTTCCCCCGGCCATGGTTTTTGGGAACCGCTCGTTCCTCCGTCCCGTCCACGGGCTCGCCGTTCCCGGTGGCCGGCGCCTCCACGTCTACGCCGCCGACATCGCCCGCGCGCCGAACGGCCGCTGGTGGGTCATCTCCGACCGCGCCCAGGCCCCGTCCGGAATCGGCTACGCACTAGAAAACCGTGCCGTCATGGCGCGGGTTTTTCCGGATATCCTCTCGCGCCAGCCGGCGGTGCGCCTGAGCGGATTCCTCGACCGGATGCGGGACACCCTGGCGGCCGCATCCCCCCGTCAGGGAGCCGAGCCCACCGTGGTGCTCCTCAGCCCGGGACCGCTCAACGAAACCTACTACGAGCAGACCTATCTCGCACGCCACCTCGGGATCCCCCTCGTCCAAGGGGAAGATCTCACCGTCCGGGATCGCACCGTATTCATCAAGACCCTCGAAGGGCTCCGCCAGGTCGATGTCATCCTGCGGCGGCTCGACGACGACTACTGCGACCCGCTCGAGCTGCGGGACAACTCGCTCCTCGGCGTGCCCGGCCTCGTCTCGGCGGTCCGCTCGGGCAACGTCACCCTCGCCAACGCCCTCGGCAGCAGCCTGGTCGAAGCTCCCGCCCTCTCGGCCTTCCTCCCGGTGCTCAGCCGGCGCCTGTTTTCCGAAGATCTGCTCATGCCCTCGGTCGCCACCTGGTGGGCGGGCGATCCGACCGCGCACAAATACATCCGCGACCACCTCGCGAACCTCGTGCTCAAGATGGCGTTCCCGTTCGACGGGGATGCGCTGCCGGTGCGCCCGACGCCCGGCGCGCTCCGCGCGACCCTCGCGGAGCGCCCCCCCTACTTCGCGGCGCAGGAATTTGTCAGGCTGTCCCAGTGCCCCGATTTCTCCGGTGGCCAGGTCGGCCCACGCTCGATCGTCCTCCGCGTTTTCGCCGTCCGCGACGGCGACGACTTCACGGTCCTGCCGGGAGGGCTGGCGCGGGTGGCCGAGGACGAGTTCAGCTCGGGTATCGTCCTCCAGCGGGGCGGCGGGGCGAAAGACACCTGGGTCGCGGTGGACAAATCGACGCCGCCTCCGGCCTCCGCAAGCCTGGTGGCAGGGCCGCGTCCCCTCGAGGTCGAACTGACGAGCCGCACCGCCGACAACCTCTACTGGGTCGGACGCTACGCCGAACGTGCGGGGTTCACCGCCCGGCTGACGCGGACGCTTCTCACGCACCTGACGGCCGAGCCGGGCTCGGTCGATGCCACCGACACCGCCCCCCTCCTCGCCACCCTCCAATATTTCGTCCAGTACCGGGGGCGGTCGGGTACGCCGGTGCACCAATCGCTCGCCTCCGAGATGGCCGATGCCAAGCGCCCCGGCAGCCTCCTCGCCACCCTGCAGCGGCTCCGCACCTTGGGGACGACCGTCCGCGACCAGCTGAGCAGCGACACCTGGAGCAGCCTGAACGTCCTGGGCAGCTTCGCCGCGCCCCAGAGCTACCGTTTCGCCACGGTCAACGATCTCCGGCTCGACGACATCATCCGCGCGCTCGCCGCCTTCGGTGGCGTGGTGGCCGACAGCATGCCCCACGGGCACGCCTGGCGGTTCCTC
>CAZKYJ010000111.1:8793-9947 GCA_964556355.1 uncultured Verrucomicrobiales bacterium
CGCCGGATCGAAGCCGCGTCCTACCTCGCGAGGCTCGGCGCCAACATGCTGGCGCCCGCCCCCGGTGGCGCCCGCCCCCGGCTCGGCCGCTACGAGCTCCTCCTCGAAACGCTTGACGCCCGCGTGGCCTACCGCCAGCGGCACGCCGCCCTCACCGTTCCCGGCGTTCTCGACCTCGCACTAAACGACACGGGGAACCCGCGCTCGCTCGCCCACCAGCTGGCCAAAGCGCAGCGCCACCTGCAAAAGCTGCCCCGTGACGGCGAAGTGCCCGAGGAGGCGCTCTTCGCGGAGGCGCTCGCCAAACTGGATCAGAAGCCCCTGGATGCCGCTACCTTGGCCTCGGTTCAGGGCTCGGTGCTCGAGGCCGCCAACCTCGTCTCGCGCCGGTTCTTCACCCACCTCGCCACCCTGGCGGTCGGCGGCGAGTTCACCGGACAGGACGCTCCGCCGCCATGACCTACGACGTCTTCCATTGGAGCGAGTACCGCTACTCCGGTGCCGTGCAGTTTTCCTCCCACACCCTGCACATGGTCCCCCGGGCGCTGCCCGGCCAACGGGTGCTCAGCGAATCGATCGAGTTCGTTCCCACCCCGGCGCGCGTCAGCGAGTTCACCGACTATTTCGGGAATCGTGCCACCGCCTTCCGCATGGCCGAACCCCATGTGGGCATGCACCTCAAGGTGCGCAGCCGGGTCGAGGTCGATCCCACCCCGGAACTTGACGAGAAAAAACACCCGTCCCCCGCCTGGGAAGACGTGCGCGCCAACGCGTTCGCCGGTGAAGGGGGCAGCGAGCTCCAAGACTTCCTCTTCCCCTCGGCCTACGTCCCGTATCTCGAAGCGGTGCGTAGCTGGGCCGCCCCCAGTTTCCCCGCGGGGCGCCCGGTCGCCCTCGCCGTCCTCGATCTCGTCGCGCGCATCTTCAACGATTTCACCTTCGACAACCTCGCGACGACCGTCTCGACGCCCCTCGCCACCGTCCTCCACAACCGGCGTGGCGTCTGCCAGGACTTCGCCCACCTCGGGATCGCCTGCCTCCGCAGCCACGGCATCCCCGCCCGCTATATCAGCGGCTATTTGCGGACGGATCCCCCGCCGGGGCAGCCCAAAGTATTCGGTGCCGACGCTTCCCACGCCTGGTTCGCCTTCCAC
>CAZKYJ010000112.1:0-6688 GCA_964556355.1 uncultured Verrucomicrobiales bacterium
AGCGGTGCTGATCGTGAAGAGGAGGTTGACCATGCCGACGAGGTGGTGGTCGCTCCGTACCACAAATATGCGGCCGCGCGCCGGCTGCTCGAGGATCAGCCTCAGGCCGTTCTCCTGCTTCTCGCGGTCCGGCTCGAAGTCGGCCTCCTCCGTGAAAAGCGCGCCGACGAGCTCGACGAGTGCGGGCAGATCCTCGATGGTGGCAGGTTCAATCCGGGTGAGGTCTTCGGGTGGGGTAGGCATCGCGTGCTGGTGGAAGGTCTAGCAGGATGCCTGCCGGGACCGCGCGTAAGATAGGCGCGGACGGGGTGGGCAGCGCAAGATTCTTCGGGACGTTTGACAAGCCCACGATTCCCTCTAGAATGGCGCTCCCGTTTTCCCGCCGGGCGATTGTCGGGATCCCTGAACGATTTTCTAAACACACGAATCTAGGCCGAGACCATGAAACGCACCTTCCAGCCCTCCAAGCGTACCCGCCGCCGCCAGCACGGCTTCCGTGCGCGTATGAAGACCAAAGCCGGTCGCGACCTCATTCAGCGCCGCCGTCGCAAGGGGCGCAAGCGCCTCGTGCCGAAGGGCGCGGAGATCCCCTACGCCCGGCATGCCGGTGCCCGCTAGTTTGGCGGTTGCGCAGCACTATTATTCCGAGGGTTCGGCGACGCCGGCAACCCCATCTCGAAGTGGTCGGTTATGAGGTTTCCCCGATCATTCCGGATGACGCGTGCCAGCGAATTCGCCGCGGTGCGCTCGCGCGGAAGATCTGCGGGGGGAGCATATTTAGTCCTGGCAAAACTCGAACGGCCGGATCTTGAGGACGGAACTTTCCGAGCGGGATTTATCACGCCCAAACGCATCGGCAAGGCGGTGCATCGCAACCGTGTCCGCCGGCGCTTGCGCGAGATCGTTCGGGATGCCGGCGGGCGGGGGCTCCTGCCCGAGAAATTCGCACTCGTTACCATCGCCCGGCACCGTTCGGTCGGGGTTCCGTTGGAGAAGCTGCGCAAGGAGTGGATGTGGCTTGCGCGGAAAATCGAGGTGTTGGGCGACGGCCGCCAGGTGCCTCCGGCGGGACCTCCCCCCAAATCCGACGGATGAAACGGATCGTCAGAATCTCGATTCGTACCTACCAGCTCGCGATCTCGCCGGTCATCCACGCCATCGGCGGGCCGACCGCAGGATGCCGCTTTACACCGACATGCTCCGAGTATTTCCTCCAAGCTGTCGAACGCCATGGTGTCGTTCGCGGTGGGTGGCTCGGCGTGAAGCGGATCTGTCGATGCGCCCCCTGGGGGGGCACCGGCTACGACCCCGTCCCCGAGCAGCTCGGAAAATAGAACTCTCAGGGCGACGCCCCCCGCGCTCTCGCGCCAATAACGCCAACACTTCATATCATGGATAGAACCGCCTGGATCGCCGTCACCCTCTGCAGCCTTGGGATGATCGCCTACTTTATGTTCGCGCCCCGGCCGCAGCCGGCGCCCGTTGCCCCTGCACCGCCCGCCGCTAGCGAGACGGTCCCGGCCGGGGATGGATCGGCGGTGGCCTCGGCACCCTCGGGCATCGAGCGTCCCGATGGGGCCGCCCTTTCGGCGGCGGCTGTCGATGAGGAACTGGTCGTCATCCGCAACGACGTCGGCACCTACACCTTCACCAACCGCGGCGGCGGGCTCAAGTCGGTCGCGCTACTGGGTCACAAGGACGAGTACAGCGGGCTCGTCACGGTCAACCAGCATGGACGGGCACCGATCGGGGCGCTTAGCCGCATCGCCGGAGATCCAGTGGAAACGCTCGCCTACGCGGTGGTGGCGGGTGGCGAGGGGCACGAAAGCGTGACCTACGAGGCGGTGACTCCCGAGAACCTCACGGTGCGGAAAACCTACACTGTCCGCCGGACGGGGGAGACCGCCCAAGACTACGTCGTGGAGATGGACATCGCGATGACGAACGCCTCGGACGTCCCGGTCACCGCCACCGACTACTACGTTTATGCGGGCGCCCTCGGCCAGCTGCGGGCCGACGACTTCGTCAAGCCCAGCGTCGCCTGGTACTCTGGCGACGATGTCGACGAGGAGGACGTCAACTACTTCGGTGGCGGAGGGTTCTGGATCTTCAAGAGCGCTCCGCGACCGCTGTTGCAAGTGCCGGCTCCCGATTTGCACTGGGCGGGCGTCCACAACCAGTTCTACGTCTCGCTGCTCGACCCCGAGGAACCCGTCGCCGCCGAAGTTTGGGGCGGTCGGATCCCCGTCACCATGCCGTTCAAAGAAGCCGCGCAGGGCACACCGTTCTACGCGGTGGAGAGCGGGTTGGGCCTTCCTCCGACGAGGGTCGAGCCGGGCGAATCGCTCCCCTACGCCTTCGAGCTCTACGCCGGACCGCGGTCTTACCCCATGCTGGCCGAGCTCGGCGACCACCGGGCCGAGGTCATGTTCTACGGCTGGTTCCGCGTCATCAGCCAGCTCCTCATGCGGATGCTCGTCGTGATCGAGGACTGGGTCGGCAACTACGGGGTGGCGATCATGCTCATCACCGTCATCATCCGCATCGTGCTCTGGCCCCTCTATTCCAAAAGCCAGCGCACCATGAAACGGATGGCGTTGCTCTCGCCGAAGATGGCCGAGCTCAAGGAGAAGTACAAGGACAACCCGCAGAAGCAGCAGCAGGAGCTCATGGCGCTCTACAAGGACTATGGCGTCAATCCCTTCGGGGGCTGCCTGCCCATGTTCCTGCAGATCCCCATCTTTTTCGGGTTCTACCGAATGCTGCAATCGGCCGTCGAGCTGCGGGGGGAAAGCTTCCTCTGGGTGAAGGATCTCGCGGCCCCCGATACGGTCACCGAGATCGCGGGTTTCCCCCTCAATCCGCTCCCGATCCTCATGGGGGCAACCATGATCATCCAGATGGCCATCGCCCCGAAATCGGGCGATAAGATGCAGCAGCGCATGTTCATGTTCATGCCGCTGATCTTCCTCGTCATCTGCTACAACTTCGCCTCCGGTCTAGCCGTCTACTGGACGACCCAGAACATCTTCAGCATCCTGCAGACCTGGCTGGCCAAGCGCGCGCCAGAACCGGCCTTGGAGAAAAAGAAGAAGCTCCCCGACGCCCGGCCGGGTTCCGGCGGTAGCGGCGGGAAGAAGAGCAAGCCCGGTCCCGTCCGCACCGGTGGCGGCGGTGCCAAGTCGGCCCGAAAGGGATAGTCCGGCAAAAAAATATCAGCAAGTGTCGCCAACTGGGAGGCCGACGCCTTCTCGGTGAGACGATACCATGTAAGAATGAGGTCGCTCGGCTAGCGGTCTCACGGCTTCGCGTCCACGTTATCTACCATGGATGCCCCCCCGATCTCCAGCCCTCTTCCCGATCGTATCCACCTAAACTTCCCATCGTGCCGATTGATCTGGGGAATCGGCGGGCGGTGCGTGCTCGCCGCCGCGTTTATTTCCCTGGCGGTCGGGTCTGCCAATGCCCAGCTTACCCTCACGCCATCGACCGGATTCGAGGTCACCTGGGACGGGAACGACGGTGATTTCTACGACAACGTAAGCGTTCCGGCTTCCGCCCCCGACAACGCCGCGCTCGCAGGGACGGCGTTCGCGGCCGATGACCCCGGCGCTTTCCCGGTGCCGCACGTGGTCAGTAATCTGAACGACGGGTTTTACGGGAACTCTTCCTCACACATCAACGGCAATGGGGGGATCTCCATGGGGGTCAGCTTCGATGCGGAGGTCGAAATCGTTGCCATCGCGTGGAGCCGGGACAATGGCACGCCCGAGGGTGCCACCCCGCCCGCCGGGCAGGGCGACTGCTGCGGCGGCCAGCTCATCGACCGCGTCCTCGGCCTCTACACCCTCCAATTCACCACCGTCGCGAACCCGGACGCCACCACCCCGGAAGGCGACTGGACGACGCTCGCCACCCTCGACTACGGCGCGGCAGAAGATGCCGAGCCGGGCGGGGGCTTCACCCCTTGGCTCCGCCACCAGTACGCGGTGGCGACCGATGGGGGCGGCCCGGTCGGGGCGACAGGGATACGCATTTTGCTGCCGGAAACCGGGATCGCGATCGACGAGATCGAGGTTTACTTGGACGGGGACAACCCGATCCCGCGGCTGCGCCCCCTGCAGGAGGGCGGGGTGATCGAGGCCGACAACTTGGCCGCCACCGGAGCGGCCTTCGCCAAAGACTCGCTTGCTGGCAGGGCGGTCGCTGCCCTCAACGACCAGGATTTCGGCGACGCCAGCGCTTGGGTGGGGGACACGCCCGACAGCTTCGCCGGCATCAGCCTCGGGAGCGCCCCTGGGGAGATACGCAGTTTCGCGTTCGGTCGGGACAATACCGGCGTGCAGCTCGACCGAGCGCTCGGGGAGTATTTCGTCCAGGTGACAACCGCCGCCGACCCGGACGAGACGACGCCCGATGTGGAGTGGTCGACCATTGGAAGGATTCTCTACGAGCTCGGTGATCCGGAGGACCCGCACCTGCGCCACCGTTTCAATATCACCGCCGTCATGGCCACCGGCATCCGCCTGCTCACTCCGGACGGGGCGGCCATCGACGAGCTGGAGGTCTATGCCGATGCCTACATTCCGCCCGTCCCGCCCCCGCTCACCATCACTGCGGCCGACGGATTCAGCGCCACTTGGGACGGCAACGACGGCGACTTTTTCGATCCGGTCGCCCCGCCGGATGGAGCGCTCGTCCCTGACAACGTGGCGCTGGCCGCCAATGGGGGCGTCCCCTTTGCGAGCGCGGACTCATTGCACTTTCCACCGCATGCCATCGCGAATCTCAACGACGGGTTCTACGGCAACGCCAACAGTCACATCAACGGTCAAGGCGACATCCCAGCATTCATGGGGATCGCCCTCCCGACCGCCGTCGAGCTTTCCGCCGTCGCCTGGGGGCGCGACAACGGCAACGGTGCGGTCGATGATAGCGATCCCGGCACCGACTGCTGCGGCGGGCAGACCGACGACCGGACCATCGGCGCCTACACCCTCCAGTTCACCACCGTAACCTCCCCGGATGCAACGACGCCGGACGATGATTGGACGACCATCGCCGAGTTCAACTACACCGGCGGTCCGGGGACCGACAATCAGATCGGGGGGGATTTCACCGAGTGGCTCCGGCACCAGTATGAAATAAGCACCAGCGGCGGCGCTCCCATCCTCGCCACCGGCGTCCGAATCCTTCTGCCAGATATCGGAGTCGCAATCGACGAGATAGAGCTCTATGGCAGTTCATCGATGGGGCCGTTCGAAATCACTGCAGTAACCTACAATAGCGAAACCAATGAGATAGAACTCACCTTCAACTCCCGCCCCGGAGAGTTTTACCGCCTCACGGCATCGACCGACCTCGTCAACTGGATAGAGATCGACGATGGCATCGTCGGTGCCGCGGGCGCTACAAGCACCACCGTCCAAGATACCAGCACCGAGCCCGGCACGGCGCGCCGCTACTTCCGTATCGAGGAGTTTTAGCAGCGCTCGTAACCGAAGGGGGCGGCCTCGCCCGGTCGCTCCATCGCCTCCCTCCCATGTCTCTGCCCTCCCAGCCCACCGAGCGATACCCATGAGTGTCCGCACGGCGTTGGCCGTAACCGCCTGCTCCCTCGCATCACTCGCGCCCGCCCGTGCCGATAGCGTCGTCGTCTTCAACGAGATCCAATACCATCCCGCCGCCGGGGACGGACCCGAGTGGATCGAGTTCCACAACCAGATGTCCTACGACGTCGATCTGTCCGAATGGAAACTCCGCGGCGGGGTCGATTTCGATTTCCCATCCGGCACCGTAATATCCGCAGGCGGCTATCTCGTCGTCTCGGGTGACCCGGCTGGCCTCGGCGTTGCCGGGGCGATCGGGCCGTGGGAGGGGAATCTCGCCAATGGCGGCGAACGCCTGCGCCTGCGCAATGTCTCGGGACGCCTCATGAACGAGGTAGAATACTCGGACCGCGGTCTCTGGCCGGTAGGGGCCGACGGCTCCGGCGCGTCGCTCGCCAAGGCGGACGAGGGGACGGCCAGCGACGTGGCGGCCAACTGGCGCGCCAGCGCCCAGCTCGGCGGCACCCCCGGCGCCGCGAACTTCCCCGGAGGCGGTACCGTCGGTGCTCCCGTGGTGCTCTTGCCGTTCGATGCCGCTTGGCGCTACGAGGAGAGCGGCGCCGATCTTGGGCCGGGTTGGGCGGCGAGCACGCATCCTGCTTGGCCAACGGGCGGGGGATTGATCGGCTTTGAGACCACCCCTGCGGCTCTCCCTGAGCCGATCAGGACGAGCTTGGCCGACCCGACTTCCAACGGCGTCATCACCTACTATTTCGAGGGCGACTTCAATCTGACCGCCGCGCAGGTGGCGCAGGCTGAAAGCTTAACCCTGCGGCATATCATCGACGACGGCGCGATCTTTTTTCTCAACGGGATCGAGGTCGGCACGCGCTTCAACATGCCTCCAGGAGCCGTCGGCGCGTCGACCCCGTCGGACGGCGGCGTCGGCAATGCGGGCTACCAGGGGCCGATTGACTTACCGCCGGGTGCTCTCGTGGCCGGCACCAACCGCCTATCAGTCGAGGTCCATCAGCAATCCGCCGGGAGCAGCGACGTCGTCTTCGGTGCCGAGTTGAGCGCCGACTTCGCTGCCTCCCCGGACTCGCACGAGGGCGCCCCGCTCGTCCTCAGCGAGATGT
>CAZKYJ010000112.1:6698-9946 GCA_964556355.1 uncultured Verrucomicrobiales bacterium
ACCGAGTTCTTTCTCGAGATCGGCAACCTCTCCGCCGGCGATTTCGATGCGGGTGGCTATCTCATCGTCTCGCGCGGCTCAGTCGATACCGAGTATTCGCTGCCTGCGCCGTCGGTGGTGGCGGGCGGAGGATTTTTGGTCGTCGGGGAGACGGAATTCGGCTTTCGCCCCGCCGATGGCGACCGTCTTTTTCTTCTCTCACCGGCCGGCGATCTCGTCCATGCGGCCCGGGCGGACAACGGATCGCGAGCCTTCGCCGCCCACCAGGGCGGGCGCATGCTCGTGCCGGACGAGGCCACCTTTGGCTCGCCCAATAGTTTCGATCTCAACTCTGACATCGTGATCAACGAGATCATGTACCACTTTCGCGACGATCCGGGCACGCGGGGCACCGACCCTACGGTCGATAGCCTCGCGCTCATCGCTATTGGCGACGCCTGGCGCTTCAACGAAACCGGTGCCGATCTCGGAGCGGGATGGCAGGCTGCCTCGCACCCGGCGGGGGCGGGAGGCTGGCTCGAGGGGCCGGCCTTGCTCGGTTCGGAGACGACGCCTTCCGCGCTGCCCGAGCCGCTGCGCACGGTCTTCGCGCCCTCGGCTGGGAATTCGATTGTCACCTACTACTTCGAGCGAGAGTTCGTCCTCACCGAAGCCCAATTGGGAAATCTCTCGGATCTCCAGCTCGAACACGTCATCGATGACGGAGCCGTCTTCTATCTCAATGGCAGCGAGGTGGCGCGCTTCAACATGCCCGCGGGTGCGGTGAGCGCGGGCACCCTCGCGAGCCCTGGCGTCCCGAATGCGATCTACGAGGGGCCGTTCGCCCTGTCTCCCGAGAATCTCGTCGTCGGCACCAACCGCCTTTCAGTCGAGGTGCACCAGCAGACCGCCACGAGTAGCGACATCGTTTTTGGAGCCAGTCTCACCGCGATCACGCAGATCGATCCTGGCGCCCCTGCGCAGCCGGTGATAGAACGCGATGAGGAATGGGTCGAGCTATTCAACAAAGGCGATTCTGCCGTCGATGTTGGCGGCTGGTCGATCGGCGGCGGCATCTCCTTCGACCTTCCCGCCGGCGTAGCGATCCCTCCGGGTGGCTATCTCGTCATAGCGAACGATGCGGGCGCCCTCGCCACGAAGTATCCCGGGATCGCCGGGCAAATCGTGGGGAACTTCGACAACCGGCTGGGCAACGGCGGCGACCTGATCCTCTTGCGGGACCACGTTGACAATCCGGTCGACGAGGTGCGCTACTTTGACGGCGGGCGCTGGCCGGGGCTGCCGGACGGCGGCGGATCGAGCCTGGAGCTGCGGGATCCAGCCGCCGATAACTCGAACCCGCAGGCGTGGGGGGCGAGCGACGAGAGCGCGAAATCGGGCTGGCAGGTCGTCAGGTATCGCGACGACGGCGCGCAGAGCTACGGCCTGGACGTGTGGAACGAGTTCCGCCTGGGAATGCTGCGGGCCGGCGAGCTATTGATCGATGACGTGAGCGTGGTGCGCGATCCCGACGGGGCCGCGCAGCAACTCATCCAAAACGGGAGCTTTTCGACGGGCACAGATAGCTGGCGGATCATCGGAAACCACCGCCACAGCACCGCCATCCCCGAGCCGGGCAACCCGGGGAACCAGGTCCTCCACCTGGTCACAAGTGGGGCGACCGACACGCGCCACAACCACCTTGAAACGACATTCGTCGCGAACACGCCACTCAGCGCCGGGCAAATCTACGAGGTCAGTTTCCGCGCGCGGTGGCTGCGGGGGTCAAACGCCATCAACTCCCGGGGCTACTACCAGCGGGCCGCGCTCACTACCCAGCTAGCACGCCCCGAAAACTGCGGCACTCCCGGAGCCCCCAACTCCCGGGTCGCGGCCAACATCGGGCCGACTTTCGGCGGCCTGCGCCACCACCCGCCCGTGCCCGCAGCCGGCGAGCCGATCGACGTTTCCGCCCATGTCTCCGACCCGGATGGCGTGGGTGCGCTCACCCTCATGGCACGGGTCAACGAGGGTGCCGTCCAGACTTTCCCGTTCGCAGTCGGTGCGGATGGCTGGGGCTCCGGAACGATCCCCGGTCAGCCTGCCGCGACGGTCGTCCAGTTTTGGATCGAGGGGGTCGATCTTCTCGGCGCCAGCGCTACCGCCCCGGCGGCGGGCGCAGATTCGCGGGCGCTCATCCAAGTCGATGACGGGCAGGGCAGCAGCCTCGACGTCCCCGAGATCCGCCTGATCATGCTCGAGAGCACCTTGGACTTCATGTTCGCCGAGTTCAACCTCATGAGCAACGAGCGCCTCGGGGGCACCGCGATCTATGACTGCGGAGAGATCGTCTATGACGTGGCGGTGCGCCTGCGGGGTAGCGGGGCAGGGCGCGCCCGCGATGGCGACGCCTTCCGCGGGTTCAACATCGGGCTTCCTGCCGACCAGAAGTACCGCGGCGTGCACGACAGCCTGAGCATCGATCGTTCGGCGCGCACGCCCTCCGCCCGGCAGCAGCACGAGATATACGTCAAACATATGTTCAACCGTGCGGGGATCCCTTGCATGTTCGACGAGCTCATCTATCTCGTAGGGCCGCGAACCGTCTATACCGGTACTTCGCAAATGCTCATGGCGAGCTACGGCGGTCTCTTCGCCGAGACACAGTTTGAAAATGGGGGGGACGGTTCCGTTTTCAACCTCGATATCACCTACGACCCGGTCACCAGCGTTGGCGGCGTCGAGGGGCCGAAGCCGCCGGTGCCATTCACGCACGTGGGCACCCACCTCCAGGATCTAGGCGACAGCAAAGAAGACTACCGCACTTCCTTCGAGATCCGCACCGGTCGGTCCCGCGATGACTATTCCGGCCTCATCAATTTCTGCAAAACCATGGATCTGCCCACCGCGGAGCTTGCTTCGCAGATCGGCGGTGTCATGGATGTGGACGAGTGGTGCCGCTACACGGCCCTGACGCTGCTCTGCGGCATCGGGGACTCGTTTGTCAGCGGCGCGTTGCCCCACAACATCCGCATATACGTGCCGCCGGACGGGCGTGGCGTCACCGCCCTACCATGGGACATGGATTTCGTTTTCAGTTCGGGCACCAGCGCGTCAGTTCTACCGGGCGCGCCCAATCTCAGTCGGGTGATCGCCATCCCTGAATACAGGCGCCTATATTGGGGGCACCTCCACGATCTGGTCACCACGACCTTCAACACGAGCTACATGACACCCTGGCTCGAGCACTACGGGGGGGTGGTCGGCCA
>CAZKYJ010000113.1:0-9940 GCA_964556355.1 uncultured Verrucomicrobiales bacterium
CCACGCCGGAGTTTGCCGAGAATGGCTTGGCGGGGGCGCCGTTCGTGATCGCCTTGTCGTCGTCCGGGTAGCGCCAGACGATGGTGTCCCGTGTGTCGTCCGTCCACTCGATGATCTCGAGTAGCTCACCTTTGATAAAATCGAGGATTCCCATGGTGGGTTAACCAAACGCGTGCCCGCCCGAACTCAAGCGGATTCGTCGCCATCGCTGGAGGGCCCGCCCCGCTCCCGCCCGGCAGCACGCGGTCCGGAATCACCCGATCACACGGCCAGTGAGATCGATCAGAACTTCGCGGCGGCAGCACGGTTCATTCGGCCATGGACACAATCAGATGGGCGATCGCATCGCTCGCCGTCGCCCTGACCTTCGCCCCCCAGACCCCCGGCGAGTTGAACCCGGAGAAATGGAGGGTGGGCGGACAGGAGCGCGAGGCTCTCGTTTGGATGCCGGCCCCAGCGACGACGCCGGAGCCCCCGCCTCTCGTCATCGTGTTTCACGGCCATGGTGGAACCATGGGTCATGCCGCACGGTCGATCGCCATCCACCGAAGCTGGCCGGAGGCCGCCGTCGCCTATCCCCAAGGCCTTCCCACCCCGGGCATCAGGGATCCGGAGGGTCAGAAGGCGGGCTGGCAACAGGAGATCGGGGACGGCACCGGTCGTGATCTCGCGTTCTTCGATGCCATGCTCGCGTCGCTCGCACCCGGGACCGACCCCGACCGCGTTTTCGCGACCGGCCACTCGAACGGCGGCCGCTTCTGCTTCGTCCTCTGGGCGGCCCGGGGCGAAAAAATCCGCGCGCTCGCGCCGTCGGGCAGCCCCGCAAGCATCGCTCTCGTGCGGCGGTTCGAGCCGAAACCCTACTTGCACATCGCAGGCGAATCCGACCCGATCGTCCGCTTCCGCGGCCAGGAACTGACCATCGCTGCCATCCGGAAGCTCAATGGCTGCGGCGGGGGAAGCCCTTGGGAATCGGTCGGCGACATCCAAGGTGTCCACTACCCATCCCCCTCGGGCACGCCCGTCTTCTCCCTCATCCACCCGGGAGGTCACGGGTTTCCCCACGCTGCGCCCCCCCTGATCGTCAGCTTTTTCCAGGCGCACAGCGCCCCCGCGCACCCGTGACGCACAACTCGGGCTTGCCACCGCAGCAGTCCTCCATGAGGAAGCCCATCAACGCGCCCACGCCCCCGACATCCAGCGCGTAGAGGACGGAACGTCCCTCCCGCGTGGACCGTACCAGCCCGGCGTCGGAAAGCTCCTTCAAATGGAATGACAGCGTGTTGTTGGGCACCCCCAGCCGCGCCGCGATGTCACCGGCAGCCATCCCCCCGTCCCCCGCCTCCACGAGAAGCCGGAAGGCGCGCAACCTCGCGTCATGGGATAAGGCCCCGAGCGCTCGCACCGCATTTTTTATTTCCATTATTCTAGAATTGATGAATTATTTGCGCGTGTCAAAGCCCAAAGTCCTCGTCCTCTGCACCGGAAACTCTTGCCGCAGTCACATGGCTGAAGGCATCCTTCGCCACGTTGGCGGCGACCTCTTCGACGTTCACAGTGCGGGCTCGAACCCGGCGGGATACGTCCACCCCAAAGCCATCGCCGCCATGGCGGAGATCGGGATCGATATATCGCAGCACGAATCGAAGCACCTCGATTCCTTTCTCTGTGCGGGGATCACGACGGTCATCACCGTCTGCGGGAACGCCGACCAGGCCTGCCCGACCTTCCCCGGCCAGCTTCACCGGTACCACTGGGGGTTTGACGACCCCGCCCACGCCACCGGATCGGACGCGGAGATCATGGATCAGTTCCGCTCCGTGCGCGATCGGATCGGCCTCGTGTTCGGCGCCTACGCCGCCGGCTTCCGCGAGGCGAGCTCGCACTAGCCCCCACCATGACCCGCTATTTTGGCGAAACTCTCGGGACGTTCCTCCTCGTCTTTTTCGGCTGCGGCAGCGTGGCCACGGCGGTGGCGCTGGGAGCTCCCGTCGGGCTCTTCCAGGTCGCCGTGGTGTGGGGGCTCGGGCTGGCCGTCGCGATCTTTCTCACCGGAGCGATCAGCGGAGCGCACCTCAACCCGGCCATAACCCTAGCCTTCGCCGTCTTCACCGAGTTCCCGTTCCGTCGGGTACCCGGCTACATCGCCGCACAGTTCGCCGGCGCCTTCGTCGCGGCCGCCTGCCTCTTCCTGCTTTTCGGTGGCTCCATCACGGCCTTCGAAGCGCGGGAGGGCATCGTCCGGGGAGCTCCGGGAAGCGAGGCCTCGGCGATGATTTTCGGCGAGTTCTTCCCCAACCCCGGCGGCGAACCCTTCACCGACGAGGTGCGTATCGCGGTGCCGCACTGGCGGGCATTTTTTGCGGAGATGTTGGGCACAGCGCTCCTCGCCCTGGCCATCTTCGGCTACATTGACCGGCGCAACGAGGGAGCCCCCGGGCGTGGAACCCCGCTTGCCATCGGACTCACCCTTACCACCTTGATCTGCATTTTCGCCCCGATCTCGATGGCGGGCTTCAATCCCGCACGGGATCTGGCACCCCGTATCTTCTCCGCCCTCGCCGGCTGGGGCAGCGTCCCGTTCACCGCGAATGGCGAATTCGCCTGGCTCACCGTCTACGTCATCGCCCCATGCTTGGGGGCGCCCCTCGGCGCAGGGATCGCCCGCCTCGCATTCAAGCTCCATCAGCCCCGGGATCCCGCGGTTGCGCCCCCCGGAGAATCGGTGTAGTCACCCGTTCGTGATCACGGAAGAACTCGTGACGCTCACCCAGGCGATCGCGTCCAGCGACCGCCTCCGCGAGTGGTTCGCCACCCTCGAAAAGCTTCCCAAGCCGCTCGGCGAGGAGGCCATCCACGCAGCCGCGAGGCACCTCGCCGCCATCGACGACTCGCCCGGACTCCGCGAGGCGCTGGATGCGCTCGCCCGCCCCGAAATCTTCGAGGCCGTACGCTCCACCGTGTCCCAGCTCGACGGGCGCTAGCCGCGCCTTGCGTACGATCCGCTCATGGCTAGCGTGCAGCGATGAGTCACCACCACAGCCACGCCCCCGTCCCTACCGGCGAATCAGGCGTTGCATGGGCGCTGGAGCGCTGCCGCGACGCGGGGCTCCGGCGCACCAAGGCGCTCCGCGAGCTACTGGCGGTACTCGTCCCCTCCCCCAACCCACTCACCCTCCAAGAGCTCGGCGACACCGACCGCCTCCGCGACCTCTGCGACCGGGTCACCCTCTACCGCCTACTCGACCGCTTGGAAAAAATCGGCCTCATCCGCCGGCTCGGCTTCCACGAACGCGCCGCCCACTTCGCCATCGCCCTTCCGGGCCGGCACGACGACTATCTCGTCTGTACCGGGTGCGGAACGATCGAGAAACTTGATATGGAGTGCCCGGTCGAGATGCTCGAGAAGCAGGTAGCCAAAGAGTCCGGGTTCCGCGACGTCCATCACGAACTCGAGTTCTTCGGCACCTGCCCGGACTGCGCGGAGTAGTACCTCGGGGTAGCGAATTTCATCGAGAATTCACCCCGCGTTCATCTGCGCTTCGCGTCCGGATGCGAGGATGCTGGCATGATCAATCAGCCCGCACGCGTCCTCGTCGGCTCTCTTGCCCTCCTTCTCACCCCAGAGGTGATCGCCCAAGAGACAGCGACACCCCCCTCGCTTGCCTCTGCACAAGTCACCCTCCCCTACACGGAGCTCCGCGCCCTCTGGGAAGCGGCGCAGGCAAAGACTGCGCCGACCGACACGATCGAAGACGAGCTTTCTCCCCCCGTGGGCTTTGTCGTCACTTCAGCGAAATACCATGTCGCCCCCGACAGTGAGAAGACGGACATCGTCGCCGATATCGCCGTCCGCATCCTCCAACCTTCCTGGCAGTCGGTCCCGCTGGTCGGGGGAGATATCAGACTTGCCCATGCCGAATTCCTCCAGCCAGAGTTGCCGGATGCGGAGATTGCCTGGGTCGACGATGTCTACCGGCTCCTCGTCGGAGCCACCGGGACCGTCACCATCCGGCTCGACCTGGTAGCCGCCACCCCATCGCGATGGCCCCGACGGGCCGACGGCGTCCAGCACCTCGTCTTCACCCCGGCCGCAGCGACGGTGAGCGAGCTTACCATCTCGCCACCGGACGCCGGCTCATCCCCTCTGCGCGCCTCCGGGGGAGCGACCCGAACCGGGGAGCACTCCTTCGCCCTCTCGCCGGATGGCGACGGGATCGTCCTCGAAGTCGGCGAGCCCGAATCGCCCCCCCCTCCGCCGCCTGCCCCCCTCGCACCCAGCATTTGGGACACGTCCTCCCAAGTGGTCGTGCGACCGATCGACGGCCGGCTCCATTACGACGCCAAAGTCTTCGCACAGACCGATGGCGGTGCCGCCGATTCCATCATCCTGGAACTTCCGCCCAGCGCCTCCGCCATCCGCGTGAACTTCGAAGAGGGCGCGCTTGCTCCCAAAGTCGGGCGGACCCCTGCCGGGAACCGCAGCGTGACAGTCCAGCTCCCGACGCCCGAAGTGTTCGACCGGCGCCTCGATATCTCCTACCAGGTGCCGCTAGCTCCATCGGCAGCGGCATGGGAGCTGACGGCTCCCTCGTCCACCGGGGGCGAGATACTCGGAAGCCTCTTCGCGATCGTCGTCGCGGACGGCTTGGAAATAGCGGGCGATCGGGATCCGGCCACCGCGCAGCTCGCCGCATCAATACGCGAGTCCTTGGGCGCCGAGCCCTTCGTCCTCGCCACGTCCGATTCGGCGAGCGCCACCGTATCTCCCCGCTGGCTACCCCGCGTCCGCACCGCAAAAGCCATCATCGAAACCGCCCGATTCACCTCGCGGCTCGTCGCGGACGGCGCATCGCTCACCGAGGCGACCTACGAGATCACCCACACCGAACCGGTGGCGTGGCGGCTCGACCTTCCTCCCGGACACGAACTGTTGGCGTGCGACGTCGACGGCCGATCCGCCACGCCCATCTGGCTCGGAGAAGATACCCTCGAGCTCAGCATCAGGCCAAACGGCTCACCGACGACGGTAAACCTCTCCTACACCGAGCAGCGGGCGCCCTTTGACCCCGTCTCCGGGCGGCTCGAAGCCAGCCTGCCGAAGACCGATCTCTTTATTCAGAGGCTCGGTTGGTATGTCGCTCTACCGGAGAGCTACCTTTCCGACGGAGTCATGGGAAATATCCAACAGGGCTGCCAACCGGGAAAAGACGAGACCTGCCCGCTCCCCAACACCCTCTTCTTTCGCCGTGATCTCTGCCGCGGCGATCGCCCCTCCGCCGAAATACACTACCGGCGGCGCTCTCTCGAAGACTGACCCCCCAGCGCCAAAACTCTCACCCTCGCTCCCATGACACCACTCCGCCTCGTCGCCATCGCAACCGTCATCGTCCTCACCTCTCTCGCCTGGACGATACTCGGAGCCACCCTGCAAAACCGCACGCGGGCCGCCGCCGCCCGGCTCGATCCCGTCGTCGCCGACAACTGGGGGCTCCCGCTCTCCCAGTCACACCCCGGAGCCTTCTACCTTGCCCCCAGCTCCGCGAGTCCTCGGAAAGCGCTCCCCCCGGTTCGGAGCGAAGTCGGGATCAAACTCCACTACTTCCCCACCAAGAAGGGGCTCCTGCGCTACCGTACCTACACCGTCGATTTCACCGGCACCTACACCTTCGCCAATCCCACACCGATCTCCCAGACCCTCTATTTGCAGTTTGGTTTGCCGGGCGCCGCGGGCTTCGATCGATTCTCTTTCGCCATCGACGGCTCCTCGTCAAACCGGGAGCCTGACGCATCCGGCCAACTCGTCGAGTCGATCGTGCTAGCTCCGGGAGCAACGACCGAACTCGCCGTCCGCTACACCGGCAATGGCCTCGGAACATTCACCTACGAGTTCGATGCACTCCGGCGGGTCCGCGCGTTCTCCCTTAGTCTGACCACCGATTTCGAGGAGTTTGACATCCCACACGGGACCGCCTCGCCCACGACGCGCGAAGCCGCCGACGGCGGGTGGCTGCTCCGCTGGGAGTATGACGATGTCATCGCACCGAGCCCGATCGGCGTGGCCATGCCCAAGGTCCTCAATCCGGGGCCAGTGGCCTCCCGCATCTCGCTTTTCGCTCCGATCTCGCTCCTCTTCTACTTCGCCGTCCTCGTGGTCCTGTGCCTCGTGCGCCGGGTGAACCTGCACCCGGTGAACTTCGCATTTCTCGCTGCCGGCTGCTTCGCTTTCCAGCTCCTCTTCACCTACCTCGTCGATCTCGTCCCACCCATTGCCGCGTTCGGAGCCGGTGCGGTGGTCTCGCTCGCACTCGTCGGTGGCTACCTCAGCCGGGTGGCCGGCTTCTCGTTCGCCCGCCTCGCGATCGCCGCACAAGTCGCCTACATGATCCTTTTCAGCGGGAGCTTTTTCTTCGATGGACTTACCGGGATCACGATCACCATCGGAGCCATCCTCACCCTGGCTCTCCTCATGACCTACACCGCCAGGCTCGATTGGGCAGCGTTGCTCACCGGAGAAAAGCTCAAATCTCAGATGGCCAAAAACAAGGTCGGTGCCAATGTTTGACCCCCATGCCTCACCCCAAGATCCTCGTCGTCGAAGATGAACCATCGATCCTTGAGAACGTGCTCTACGCGCTCGCTTCCGAGGGTTTTGCCGCGACGGGCCACGCGACCGGTCGGGGGGCGCTCGCCGCGCTCCGGGGCACGCCCCACGACTTGGCGATCCTCGATGTGGGGCTTCCCGACACCACGGGATTCGAACTCTGCAAGGAGATCCGTACCTTCTCCACCATCCCCATCATCTTTCTCACGGCGCGCGGTGGTGAGGTGGACCGGGTAGTGGGCCTGGAAATCGGAGCCGACGACTATGTCGTCAAACCGTTCAGCCCCCGCGAACTCGCCGCCCGCGCCAAAGCGATCCTCCGGCGCTGCCACCCGGCAGCCACCGGGCCGGCCTCGCCAGCCACGCCACCCCCTCTCGCCATCGACAACGAACGGGCGCGCGTCACCTTCTTCGGTTGCCCGCTCGACCTATCCTCCACCGAATACAAGATTCTGCGTGCGCTCTGTGCCCACCCCGGCCGGGTTTTTTCCCGCTCGCAACTCATGGATCACGCGTGGGACGACCCCGCCGCCGCACTCGAGCGCACGGTCGACGCCCACGTAAAGTCTCTCCGTGCGAAACTGCGGGCGGCATCACCCGATGCCCCCGAAGCCATCGTGACTCACCGGGGTCTCGGATACTCATTGAACGAGAATTGGGGTGATGACTAGCTCGTTCCAAGTCTTCCTCGCCGTCGCCGCATTCATGGCTCTGGGATACTATTTCTTCCTCGACCTCCTCGTCGAGCGCGTCGAGCGCCAATATCTCGAAGCCGCCGAAGAACCGATGATCGACACCGCCAACCTGCTCGCCGCAGTCGCCGGCCACCACCTCGAAAACGGCGGATTCTCGGATCTCGAATCCGCCCTGACAGCGGGCTCCAACCGCCAGATCTCCGCGTTGATTTACAACGTGCTGAAAACGGATATCGCCATGGGTGCCTACCTGACAGACGCGGACGGCATCGTTATCCTCGATACCCACCCTACCTCTGCTGTCGGAGAGGATTTCAGCTCCTACCGCGACGTTGCCCTCACCTTGCACGGGCTCTATGGCGCCCGCTCCAGCCGGAAGGAGGAGTCCGATGATCGGAGCTCGGTCATGTTCGTGGGTGCCCCGGTCATCGACCGTGATGGGTCGATTGTCGGCTGTCTCTCCATCTCCAAACCGCAGGCGAGCATGTTCGCGTTCATGGATGAGACCAGGCACTTCATTTACCGGGCAGGTTGGATCGCCTTCTGCGCGACTCTCGCCGGCGTCGCTTTCGCCCTCTACTGGTTCTCCCGCCCCATCCTCCGCCTCACCGAGTACGCCCGCGCTGTCCGCCGGGGGGAACGCCCGACCCTCCGCCGTTCGAGGAACCCCGAGGTCGCCACTCTCGGAAGGGCCCTCGAGGAGATGCGCGGGGCTCTCGAAGACCGCAAGTATGTCGAAAACTACGTGCAGACGCTGACCCACGAGATGAAGAGCCCGGTCGCAGCCATCCGCGGAGCCGCCGAACTTCTCGGCGATTCTCCACAGATGCCGCCCCCGCAGCGAGAACGCTTCCTCGCCAACATCCAATCGGAGTCGCGCCGCCTGGAGCTTAGCGTGGAGCGACTCCTGGCCCTCTCCGCCATCGAGGGCCGTACCGCCCTCGATGCTTCAAGCCGAGTCGATCTGTCGGCGCTCACCCACGAGATCCTCGATACGTTCTCCCCCGCGTTTGATGCGGCCGCGCTCGTCTGCCGCGCCGCCATCGCCACCGGTATCACCGTGCGCGGCGACGAATATATCCTGCGCACCGCCATCACGAACCTGCTGCAGAACGCGATTGACTTCTCCCCCGCCTCGTCCGCTATCTCGGTTGCACTGACACAGACCGACGGCTCCGCGATCCTGAAGATCGCCGACGTCGGCGCGGGTATTCCCGACTACGCGGTGGGGCGAGTATTCGATCGATTCTACTCGCTCACGCACCCGTCGACCGGTCGCAAGAGTTCCGGTCTCGGTCTTTGTTTCGTGAAGGAAGCGGCGCAGCTGCACGATGGCACCGCGACGCTGACCAACAATAGCCCGGCTCCCGGTGCCACCGCAACGCTGGCTCTGCCCATCCCCGTTTCTAGCTAGGGGCACCCACCTCGCGCAACGCGAAGAGCTCCCCCCACCCACCCCCACGCATGCGGCGCCCCGGGACTGTGCGATTTGGGGGAAAGAACTCGCGGCGACCGTCAAAAAGCCGTTCGAGAAACTCGTGGCTCCCGATCGCTGCGCCCTCAGTAAGGTAACGGACACGGCCCCGCAGGAGCTCGTGGCGGGACGGGACGCCCCCAGCCGATTCCACCGCACCGATCGCATCAGCCGAAACCTCTCCTCCGGCGTGCCCTCGTCCTGCACCCGAAGCGCCCGTCCTTCCGCTCCTCCCAAAAAGTAGCAGTCGGTAACGCCCCAACACCTCGGGTTCTGAAACCGCATCATCGTCCTGCCCGACGATTCTACGAAGTCCGCGCCGCGCCGACCGATCACCTCCCTGCGCCTCCGCGTACCCACAGTAGCGATAATCTTTCGGATCTTTCGTCAGGCCCGCCCTCACCGGATTGAGATCGATATACGCGGCTACGGCGGCGAGCGCTTCCTCCGATCCCTCCACCAGAACGCTCCGATAGCGGCCTTCCCACAGCGTGCCAACACGGCCGTTCGCAGCGTTGTACCATGCCGAGAAACGCCATTTCAGCTCTTTGACGAAGGTCGCCAAATCATTCATCCGGTTCACGAACGGCTCCAGCGCCATCCAGGCCGCATCGTTCTCCCCCCCCTCCCTAAATCCACGAAGCTCCACCGCCAACGCACACGCCACGTCCCGACCGTGGAGCCGTCCGATTCGGCGGCACATCTCGCCGTCCAGCTCCCCCGCCAACACCGATTCGCGAAACACGGCCTTCTCGCCGTCGTGGACGGAAACCAACAGGTGGAAATGGTTTCCCATCAGACAAAACGTCAGGCACTCGACCCCACAGAATTCGCTCAGTCGCTTTAGGATATCACGAAATACCCGCTTCTCGCGATCGCCGAAAATCAACCGGCGATCCACCACCCGACTCACCACATGGTAGATATTCGCGTCTCCCAATC
The DNA here is from genome assembly GCA_964556355.1 of uncultured Verrucomicrobiales bacterium. Lineage (GTDB taxonomy): Bacteria > Verrucomicrobiota > Verrucomicrobiia > Verrucomicrobiales > DEV007 > CAZKYJ01. The sequence goes on from CAZKYJ010000113.1 coordinate 9,716, forward strand.
CCAACACTCTACGCCTGCCCATGGCTGCGCAAATACACCGCGAAACGAGGAAATGCAACAAAATAATGCCGGGCATTTTATTGACCCCTATTTTACAACCGGGGCGGGTGGGCGAACGTAGCTAATTTCCTATCATTCCGATGCCGAAGAACCGCCCCACCATCCGCTTTGAGCGCCTGACCGACGATCTCGGTGGGCTCGCTTCCCAACTGACGTCGATCCACT
>CAZKYJ010000114.1:0-9902 GCA_964556355.1 uncultured Verrucomicrobiales bacterium
CCGGCACGATCGCCGATCACCGCGCGGCCTTCGGACCCCAATCATCGACGCGTCACCGCGAACCGCCGCGGGAGGCAATGGGGAATTAGCCGCCGCCCGGAACCGGCGCCGAAGCGTATCCGCCTCGCCCGATCTTGTCGCCATGCCCACCGCCTGCAGCCGAATCCTTCTGATCATCAATCCCGCCGCCGGGCAGGACGATCCTGCGGCCACCGTGGAACGGATCGCGGAGCGGCTGCAGTCGGCCGGCGCCGAATACGAAATCCGCGAAACCCGCGGTGAAGGTGATGCCTTGGAATGGGCGCGCACCGCAACCGGGTTCGACCGGGTCCTGGTAGGCGGCGGCGACGGCACGGTGATGGAAGCCATGTCCGGCCTGATCAAAAACGAGCACGCGATCCCCCTTGCCCAGCTGCCGTTGGGGACGGCGAACCTCTTGGCCAAAGCCCTCGCCATCCCCTCCGATCTCGATGCGGCACTCGCCATCGCCCTGCAGGACGGCGTGACCGTCTCCATGGACGTCGGCTATCTCCCCAACCACGATCGCTACTTCGCCCTCGTGGCCGGCTCGGGCTGGGACGCGGACCTCATCGACGATGCGGACCGGAAGATGAAGGATCGCCTGGGGTTTTTCGCCTACATCGTTACCGGCGTGAAAAACTTATTCTCGCTCAAGAACTCGAAGGTCCAGGTGACTATCGATGGCCGAACGCGCAAGTTCCGCGCGCACACCGTCATGGTCATCAACGTCGGGGAGATCTACGGAACGGGCATCGCGCTCGGGGACGACATGAGCCCCCATGACGGGAAGCTGAACCTGGCGGTCGCGTCGCCGAGTTCACCGTGGGGGATCGTCAAGCTGGTCTGGCGGCTGTTGACCAAGCGGTTCGATAGCTACGCCGACCTCCGCTATTTTTCGGCATCGCATATCAAGGTCAGCGCCCGCCCCCCGCTCAGGTTGGAGGTCGATGGCGAGGCCATCGGCGAGACGCCATTCGAGGTCGCGGTGGTGCCGGACGGGGCTCGGCTGGTCGTCCCGCGCGAGTACGCCGCGGCGAAGCAACTGGAGGCGGCCCCCCTGCCCCCCTGGCCTTCGCCGCCGGGGCCGGCACAAATCCTACCCGCATCGTGACAAGCTCCCCACGCGAGCCCCTTCCTGCGCTAGGCTAGACCAGTGGTCGACGACGCCTTCCTCTATACCCTCGGGATTCTCGTGATCGCCGGCGCCCTCATGGCGCTGGTGGCGAGGGCGATCCGTATGCCGTCGATCATCGCCTACCTTCTCGCGGGACTCGCCGTCGGCCCTTTCGCCGGATTCGTGCACGCCCCCGAGCTGGTCGGGGACATCTCGGAAGCGGGCATCGTCCTCCTCCTTTTCCTCATCGGCCTGGAGATGAGCGTGGGGAAAATCCGGGATATCGGCGTGGTGGCGCTCAAGGCCGGCAGCGCACAGATCGTGCTCACCTTCGCCCTCGCGTTCGGCGCGGTCGCGCTCCTCCCCCTTCCCTGGAGCGACGTCGCCATGGTGGCGGCGGCGCTGGTCTTCAGCAGCACGGTGGTCGCCATCAAGCTCCTCGAAGAAAAACGCGAGATGGATCAGCCGCACGGGCGCATCGCGCTCGGCGTCCTCCTCATCCAAGACGTTGCCGTGATCCTCTTGCTCACGGTCATCTCCGCGCTCGGCGGCCCCGAGGAGGGCGACGGGGAAAGCGGGGCGCGGCAGGTCGTCACCGCCCTGCTCGCGGCGTTCGCCGGCGTCGTCGCCACGGTGGCCATCGTCGCCGCCGCCGCCAAGTGGGTGCTCCCGCGGGCATTTGCCTGGGCCTCGCGCTCGCCGGAGACCCTGTTCATCTGGAGCCTCTGCTGGTGCTTCGGCGTCGTCCTGCTCGCCCACACCTTCCATCTCTCACCGGAGATCGGAGCGTTCTTGGCCGGGGTGGCACTCGCGCAGCTCCCCTACTCCCACGATCTCCGGCGCCGGGTCCACCCGATGATGAATTTCTTTCTCGCCGTGTTTTTCGTATCGCTCGGCGTCGGGATCGACCCGGCAGCCGTGGCCAGCCAGTGGCCCGCCGTGCTGCTCCTCGTGGCCTTTGTGATCCTCGTCAAACCGCTGGTCATCGCCCTCGTCGTCGGGCGTCTGGGATTCGGGGCGCACACCGCCGCCTTGGGGGGCATCGCCCTCGGCCAGGTCAGCGAGTTCTCGCTCATCCTTGCCGCGCTCGCCCTCGGTGGCGGCCTCGTGACCCAAGATGCCCTCTCGCTGATCGGTGCCGTCGCCCTCGTCAGCTTCGCCCTCTCCGCATTCGCCATCACGGCCAGCGATACCGTTATCGCCTTCCTCGAGAAATCCAGGCTGCTGCGAATCCTGCGCACCTCGGCGAGAGTCCACTCCCACCGCCCCGATCCCCCGCGCCACCAGGCTCGCAGCAACCACATCATCGTCGTCGGCATGAACACGCTGGGGCGGCGGATCGCCGGGGACGCCAGCCGCCGCGGCTGGGACGTTCTCGCCGTCGATACCGACCCTCGCAAGCTGCGGGGACTTCCCTGCGACACCCTGCACGGGAGCGCCTCCGAACTCCCGGTGCTAGCCGAGATCGACCTCGACAACGCGCGCCTCCTCGTCTCCGCCCTCCGCATCGATGAAGCGAACGACTGGCTCGCGTTCCAGTGCCGCCAGCGGGGGATCCCGTGCGCGATCAACGTCGTCGATCTCAGCGACATCGAACTTCTCCTCGAGATGGATCCGGCCTATCTCATCGCCGCCAAAGTCGATGGAATCAAGCACCAGACCCAAGAGCTCCGGCGCCTGGGCATCCTCGAGCCCGCACCCACCCCGCAGCAGCCATGACCGGGATCGCCGTCATGCTGGCGCTGGCCGCCGTCGGATTCGGGCTTTCCCAAAAGTTCCGCATCCCCGTGATTCCGCTCCTGCTCGGGCTGGGGATCGCCGTGTCGCTGGCCGGCTTCCAGCCGGAGACGGAGGCGGTGCGCACCACCCTCGAACTCGGTGTCACCTTCCTCGCCTTCTCCTCCGGCATCGAGCTCAGCCTCAAGCGGATCACCAAGGTCCGCCGTGCCGTGAGATGGGTCGCCCCGCTGCAGTTCTTGGTAGTCGCGCTGGCTGCCTTCGGCCTCGCCAAAGTTTTTGGTCTCGATCTCGTGCCCGCGCTCTACGTCGCGTTCTCGCTCTCGACCTCGTCCACGCTTGTCGTGCTCCGTTACCTCCGCAGCCACCAGCAGACCTTCGAGCCGTTCGGGCGGGTGGTCACGGGGACGCTACTCGTCCAAGATTTGCTCATCATCGCCATCATCGTCGTCATGGCGCGCCTTCCCGAGGGGCCCGGTGCCGTGGGGCTCGGCCTCGGTGCGACCGCCCTCCTCTACTCCGCGGCCGAAGCGGCACAGCGCTGGATCTTGCCCGCCGTGGTCATGCGGTGGCGGCTCGATGAGGAGGCGTTGCTGGTGACCCTCCTCGCGTTCCTGTTCCTCTTCGTCGGCGCCGCGGACCTCCTCGGCGTCCCTGCCATCGCGGGGGCCTTCTTGGCTGGCTACGCCCTCAGCGCATTTCCTATCAACGGGATTGCCCGCAGCCAGATCACCTCGATCTCGGGGTTTTTTCTCGCCATTTTCTTTATCGCGCTGGGGCTCGCCGTCTCGGTTCCCGAGCCCGCCGTCGTCCTCCAGGCCATCGCCTACGCCGCCCTCGTCCTGGTGGTCACCCCTCCCCTCGTCACGGTGATCGCCGAGAAGACCGGCCTCACCGCCCGCGCCTCGATCGAAACCGGCCTCCTCCTCGCGCAGACCAGCGAGTTCTCCCTCATCCTCTGCCTCTCGGGGCTCGCGCTCAACCATATTTCGGCAGAGCTCTTTTCCACCCTGGCACTGGCCACCGCCATCACCATGGCCGCGACGCCGCTGGTGGCCGCCGAATCCACTGCCCGACGGCTCCTGCGGCTCCACCCGGACCGCCACGGACCGCGCGACGCCGCCACGAGTGAAAGCATGCCAACCGCACCCAGCGGCCATATCCTCGTCCTCGGGTTCGGCGACGGCGGCATGTGGGTGGTCAAGCCACTCGTCGCCGCCGGGCACAAGATCCTGGTGATCGACGACGACCCCGCGGTCATCGTCCAGCTCGAAAGAGCCCGCATCCCCTGCTTCCGGGGCGACGGGTCGGACGAGTTGGTGCTCGACCGTGGGGGGGCCCGCCAGGCTCGCGTCGTCCTCGTCGCCATGCGCCGCGTCCGCGAGGCCGAGAGGGTGCTCGCCTACGCCGTTCCCGACGTCCCCGTGGTCGTTCGGGTCTTCGAAGACTTCGAGGCCGACCGCATCCGGAAGCTTGGTGGCATCCCCATCGTCAACGCCCACGCCGCGGCCGACACCTTCGCCGAGTGGTTGGATGCGACACTCGGGAGCAGCGCCAATCCCGGCGCGAATTCTTGAGGAATTCGCGCGATTGGATTTGACGGAATCGCTACGATCACGTCATTGGTAATACGCTCTCACCTCCACTCTCGGGGCGCCCCAAACAACCCTGCTTTGCCCATGAAATCGCTCCTTATGATTATTGCCCTTGTGCCGGCACCGGCCTTCGCCGCCTTCACCGTGATCGACACTTTTGATGCGCTTGACGATGGCGCCCTCGGCGGCCAGAACGCCTGGACTGCCGGTTCCCAGTGGGCGGTCGGTGCCGCCCCGGCCGGGGGCAGCGGCAAGGCGGCCATCGGCACCCTTGCGACGACGAGTTCCGCAGCCTACCGCGCGCTGACCAGCTCGATCGCCAACACGTCCACCGCCGCGACGCTGTTCTACCGCATCTACCGCTCCGGCGCGGTGAACATCAGCGCCGGCCTGTCCGACGATGCGGCACCCGCCCTCTTCGGGGGCTACGAGGCCCAGGTAAACAACCAGGGCGGAGACAACTTCCTCGTCAGGGACGCCGGCGCATTCGACAACCTCGGCGCCGGTACGTTCCAGAACCTCACCTGGTACAACATTTGGACGGTGGTGGACAACGCGACCGACACCTATCAGGTCTACATCGAGCCCGGCAACTTCGGCGCCCCCGTCACCGCCACCACGCCGGTGCCCGACCCCAACGGCGCCCCCGGCGATTCCACCTTCGGGTTCCGTAATGGAACCTCCGCCAACGCCCTGACCACCGCCCTCCTCGCCTTGGGCGGCACCAACCCAGCGCTGACGGGAACCTTCTACGTCGACGACATCTTTATCGATACCGCCGGCCAAAACCTCAGCAATCCGACGTTCGTGCCAGAACCCAACGTGACCGTGCTGGCGCTCGGCGCCCTGCTGCTGGCGACGCTCCGCCGCCGTCGCCACTAGCAGGTCGATCGTCCTGACCCGCTACGCGCGCGCGCCGGCGGCGCGCGGGGCGGGATCAGTTGTCGATGAACTGGATGCGTCCCGAAGGTGCGGCCGCGCGCGCCATCTCCTCGTGCTGCTCGTCGGTGCAGGCCGAGTCCGTCGGGGCGTCGGCCACTTTTTCGGTGTTGCCGACGAGCCCTTTCTCCAGCAGGTACTGCTCGACCTCCTCGCCGCTGACATCGGCCAGCATGGTGCCATTGACGACGACGCAGGGCGACAGCGGCTGGCCACTTTTCTGCTCCATCTCCCAGCGGAAAGCGGGGTTCTTGATGATGTCTTTTTCGTCGAAGGCGAGGTCGTACTTCCGCATGATCGCGCGGACGCCCTCGCTCCAGCCGCAGAAGGTCTTGAGGTAGGCGGTGATTTCAGGTTGTTGGTCGGTCGTTTCCATGGGGAGAATCTCTTGGGTGCGTTGGACGCGAAGGTATTTCGGATCTGGGACCGCGCAAGTGGGGCCGGCCTACTGCACCGGCATCTGCAGTGTGAGCGATTCGCCGTCGCGCCGCACCGTCGTCCGGAGGCGCGTCGGTCCGGGGTGCTCGAGGAGGATGGCGCCGAGCAGTTCGCCCTCCGTCAACCGATCTTCCCAGCCGGCGACGGCGACGAGCACATCCCCCGCCACGAAGCCCTCCCGCTTCGCCGCCGCGTGCTTGCCATACTGACCCACGTGGCGGGCGACCAGCGCGAGCCGGTCCAGCGGGATCCCGAGGCGTTCGCGCTCGGAGTCTTCCAGATCATCCAATTTCATGCCCCCGAAGGCCATCGCGCGCATCGGCCACGTCCCCACCCGCCGAGAAATGTCCGACCGCATCCTCCACCCGTCGGGTAGCTCGATGGAACGGGTCAGCGTTTCCCCGTCGCGCATGACGCCCGCCGCCAGGGAACCGCTTTCCGGCGCGTGGTGGAGAACCCATGCGATGTCGGCCGCGGAAGCGATCACCTGTCCCGCCAGAGTCCCGATCCGATCGCCAGCCATCAGCCCGGCTTTCGCCGCCACCGAATCGGGGACGATCCCGTCGATCACCGAACCGTCCGCCGCCGCCGGGATGGCACCGAGCACCTCGGGGGATGGCATCGGGTAGATGAGTTGGGGGGGGATACGCTTTCCCCCGTCGCGGTAGGACGCGCGGAGGGCGTCACCGATCTGGTGGCAATGGACGCAGCTCTTCACCACGTTGCCTTCCCAATCGAGTTCCCGGCCGTATTTCCCCGCGAGCCCCGGGATGACCAACGGGGTGGCGAACGGGAGTTCCCGCCCCTGTTTTCCCGACCGCGTCGCGCGGTTGTCCGGATACCCACGGTGGATGCCGAGGACCTTCTCCAACGTCGCCACGTAGTCGCTAGTCTCGGCCGCGGCGGGTTCTTTCTGATGCTTCCAGGAGCCGTAACGCGCGTAGAGCGTCCCGTCGGCATTGAAGAAAAGCGTCGAAAACGAGAGGTCGTAGTCGAACTGGAAACGCGAGAGGTCCAGCGCGTTGGCATTGATCACCCGCACGCAGACGAACTGGTCGAGGAGGGGTTCCAAAGCCTCGGCGCGCAGCACCTCGGAGTCCAACCCCATGCAGGCGAGACACGGGACACAGCGGAGGACGACGAGCAGCGGCTTTCCGGTGGCGCGGGACTCGGCGAAACCGCGGCCGATATCGTTGTAGATCCACCGGGCGTCGGATTGCATCTGCTCGCGATCGTCCCGCACGGCCCCCTCCCGGTCTTTGACGGTTTCGGAACGGAGGGAACCGAGCCCCACGGCGGAGACGACGGACAGAACACAGAGCAGGGATTTCATGATCGTGACGTTAGCAATACGCCGTCCCCGTAGACAAGTCGCGAAAATACTTCACGCGAGCACGCGGAAGACGTCGACCCGTCCCCAGTCCGCGAACGTCTTATCCCCTTTCTGCTGCCCGGTGCCTCCCGCCACATAGACGCGCTCGCCCGATGGATCGAAAACGGCTTTGCTCACCCGCATGCCGGAGTTTTCCTGGTGGATGCGCGCCCCGGTGCCGGCGTCAAAGAGCGCCACATTCCAATCCCCCTTGAAGAGGCGCCCGGCCATGAGAAAGCATCGCCCGTCCGGATGCCAGGCCAGCGTTTCCATCAAGCCTTGCCCGATATCCCCGTCGGAGGCACTGGCGGCCTTCTCCGTCTTCCCGCCTTTCCACGAGTAACTCTCCCACAGCTGCTTGCCATTGCCGGCGGCCGGGTCACGGGTCGATCCCATCCCGGCGAGATAGAGCGCGTCGTCACCGGGACCGAAGGCCAGCGAGAAGACGCCCCCCGTGTAGTAGTGCCCCTTGGTGATCCCCCACCCGGTGAAGCTCCCGGTCTCGATCCTCGCCACCTCCCGCCCGTCTTCGACGGACCAGAGGCGCACCTCGCCCATCAGGTTGCCGGCGGCGACGAATCGCCCGTCCCGGCTGAAGGCCACCGATTCGACCGGGGGCACGTGCCCCCAGGCATGCAGCATCTCGCCACTGGAGACATCGAAGACTTTGACGCTCGGTTCGACCTCCGGACCCGGGGCGTAGTCCAGCGCCCCAGCCCCGTAGCGACCGGTCACCGACGCCACTTTCGAGTGGTCGGGCGAGAGCGCGCTCTGCCACGACCAGAACCCGTGCGCCGGCAGGTCCCGGACCGTGATCCCATCGGCCCGGCCCGTCCACTTCAGCCGGCCATCGTACCCCGCGGACAGGACCGTCCCGGCCTCCGGCACCCAGTGGACACCCGAGGCAAAACTCCCGTGCCGCGCCAGCTCCCTCCGCCCGCCATCGGACAGCGTCACCTCGTAGATGCCACCGTCCTGACAGGCTGCCAACAGCGCCCCGTCCGCGAGATCGATATCCGCCACGTGCGCCGGCAGTTCGAGGCTATTCTCCTTTTCCAATCGGGTGGATGGTTCGCTCGCGTCACTCATGCCAGTATCTCGCTGATGGGTTCGGCCCCGTCCTCCACCCGGTGGAACGTGGGCAATCCGGGAAGCTCGTACTCCGCGTGAGGATCGATCCCGAGCGCCGCGAAAATGGTGGCGAACAAGTTCCTCTCGTCGACGACGCGGTCGACGACATCGATGCCGTTTTCATCGGTGGCACCAACGACGGCGCCCTTTTTCAGCCCACACCCGGCCATGGCCAGGCTCCAGGCATCGGGGTAGTGGTCGCGCCCGCGTGCCTGGTTGATCCACGGCGTGCGTCCGAACTCACCCATGACGACGACGAGCGTGTCGTCGAGCAGGCCGCGCTCCTCCAGATCGTTCGTCAGCTGGAAAACGATGTTGTCCAGATCGGGCACCGCCATCTGGTAGATCTCGTGGTTGAAGACGTGGGTGTCCCAAGGCATCCCATTGGCGACCATGACGAACGGAGCCCCCTCCTCGACCAGCGAACGGGCGAGAAGCGCATGCTGCCCGAAGGTTCCCGGGCCGTAGCGCTCGCGGTCGGACGGGGGCAGACGTTCGAGATCGAAGAGGTGGGCGCAGCTCATGAGCCCCTTCACCCGCTCGTAGACGGCGTTGTAACTCTTGGCGGCCGCGCTCTTGGTCTCGTTCTCGAACTTCCGGCTGAAGAACTTCCTGAGCGCCTCCCGCTCCTCGTGGTCGGTCGCCGAGAGCGATTCCATCCGCTCGACGTCCGGGATCTGGAACTCGCCGCCGTAGCGCACCGGCGCGTACTCGGCCCCGAGCCATCCGGCCCAGTTCCCGGCTTTGAACTGCCGGAACTCGTTGCCCTCGGGACACGGGTCGAGAAAAATGAAATTGGGGATCGCGCTGTCCAGCTGGCCGAGCTGTTGCCCTAGCACCGAACCCAATGCCGGGCGCGTGAACGGCGGGCGCTGCTTCCCGCCGCGGACGAGGAGGTCGATGGCCAGGAAGTGCTCCGGCTGCGCGGTCTTCATCGAGCGCACCACGCTGAGCCGGTCGGCGATCGACGCGCACTTCGGCATGAGCTCGCTGAAGTGGACGCCGGGAATGGCTGTCGGGATGCTTTTGAACGGACCGCCGCTCGGGCGCCCGGGCTTGGGGTCCCAGGTCTCGAACTGGCTCGGCCCGCCGCAGAGCCAGAGCAGGATACAGTGTTTTTGTTGCCGTTTCACCGCTTCGGCCAAGGCGGGCGCGGAGAAGAGCCCGCCCCAGCTCATGGTGGCCAGCGCCCCGGCACTCCCCCCGAGCCCCTCGAGGAAGCGGCGGCGGTGCATGCCGTGATCGGGGCTCCCGCAGTTCGATAGTCTGTCTTTCGGATCGGCCATGCCTTCAGTGGTTGAATCGGAACTCGGACCCCGCGGCCAGCGCCCAACAGACCTGGCGGACGGCCTCGACGCGCCGGTCGCCCCGCTCCGCGAGATAGCCGGCGATCCGCTCCGCCTCGTCGTCGCCCGCCACCCGGCCGAGCACGGCGGCCACCGCCTCGTGCGCGACGGCGTGGTCGGAGGTGAGCCCGGCGAGCCTCTCGGCCAACATCACTCCATCGGTGGCGAAGACGCCGTCGAACTCCGGGCTATTGCTCGTGAACATCGCG
>CAZKYJ010000115.1:0-9900 GCA_964556355.1 uncultured Verrucomicrobiales bacterium
GAAAGCCCGAGGACGACGACCGCCGCGACGATGGCGATGGTGAATATCCGGACGAGTCGGGAGGGGAGTGGCATGCGCGCCCACATCAATACGGCGAAGCGATCGTTGCAACCCCCACGGCATCGCTCCCCGCTATCCCCCCAAGGACTACTGCAACCCTGCGATCGCCTTCTCGCGGGCTGCTTCGTCGGCGATCGATGCCGCCCAATCGACGGCGGCGCCGAGATCATGAGCGGCGAATTGACGCGCGATGATAGGGGCGACGGTCTCGCTGCGGCTTCCCGGTGGGAGCTGGTCAAAAAGCTGTGCGGCGAGCACGACATCCGTTTCCGCGACCGTTTTGAAGAAGTGTTTCACGTCTGACAGGTGCCCGACACCGACGTCGTGCTCCAAGATAAACGCGAGCCCATCTTCCGGTGAGGTTTCGGCGAAGGCTTCCAGAAAGGGGGCGAAGTGTTTGTCGATCAGGTAGCGATCCCCTTCGGCCGCCCATTCTTCGAGGGTGGCGTCGGGATTTCTTCGGACGCGATCTTCCTCCGCCTGCCGGAGTTTGAGCGCGGCTACGCCGGGTTCCTCTCCATTCGAGATCACGCGAACGGGGGCCGGCGACCGTGACGGCTGCACCGGAGTCGCCCGCACCCCAGTAACAAGCTCGCGGCCAACGGTGCCCACCATGAGGTTTCCCAATTTCCTCGCGGTCTCATCGGAGGTTCTCCGCTGAGTTCTCTCTCCATATTTCAATCCGGTCGGCGAGTTCTGCCGCCCACCGGCTCGCCGCCATCGGATCATGGGCGAGCCATGATGTTAGGAACCCTCGCATGGCGGAGACCTCTTGGTCGCCTGGGTCGGCCGGCTCAATCGCAAACTCGGCGGCCGCGCGAACGTCTGCCTGCGCGATGGGGAACGCGAAGGTGAAGGCGACTTCTTTGCGGAGCGATTTCGGAAGCTTGGCGACGACTGCGGTTGCCACATCCACCTCGGGGCGTTCGGCAAAAAAGCCTCCTGGCGATCTTGCGGTCGGCGAGCGCGACATCCGGGAGAAACTGAATCCGTGAAAGTTTGGCGCCGGCATCGTCCCGTGCGGCGTAGCGGTATTGGCTCTCCCACATTTCGCGGGCGCTATCAGCATCGAAGGGATCGACATTGAGCGTCCATCGCGTGGCTTCTGCTCCCGGCTCGGTTGGAGAAATTGGTGGATCGACAATCGCGCTCCGAATCTCTCCGGTCGCGGCGGGTTCGCCGCCATCCGGGGGCTCTGCACAACCTCCGGCAAGCGCCATGGCGATCACCGCGACTGCAGGTTTCGCAAACTGGTGGCGGGAAGGCATGGCCGGAGGTGACGAAACCACTATCCGGGTATCATCGGCGGCAGGAAGTCGGGGGCCGAGAAGGAGCCGCAGGATGCTTCCCGATTTTAGGGACAATACAATTGTATCGTCCCTAAATCGGCCGGGGCGCCGCGACGCCGCGCGGGTGGTTTAAATCGTTTGAACGCAGGGGGAATCCCGCTATCCTACCGCCCCGCGTGATTCGCGGGTGCCTGATCGGAAGCGATCGACGGGGTGTAGCTCAGCTTGGTTAGAGTGCCTGGTTTGGGACCAGGAGGCCGAAGGTTCGAATCCTTTCACCCCGACCATTTTTCCCTGACGTCCTCTATTTCTTTTCTCCAACCATCCATGCCCGATCCCCCCGTTAAAGAGCGGAAGACGCTCGACGAGCGCGCCCAGATGAGCGACATCGAGCGCCTGCGACACTCGTGTGCCCATGTCTTGGCCACCGCCATCGCCAAGCTCTGGCCGGACGCCGAGTTCGCTGCGGGGCCTCCCGTGGAAAACGGGTTTTACTACGACGTCGATCTGAAGCACCGGATCTCGCCGGATGACTTCGCGAAGATCGAGGACGAGATGCGCAAGGTGGTCAAGGCCAACGATCCGTTCGAGCGCATGGTGGTCAGCCGCGAAGAAGCATTGAAAATGGCGGAATCCGGCCGGCTCGCCGCCTTGGGCGAGAGGGGGGTGCCGAGCCGCTTCAAGATCGACCTTCTCAAAGATATCCCTGAGGGGGAGGAGATCTCACTCTACAAGAACGGTGACTTCTGGGATCTGTGCGCCGGACCGCATGTGGCGCGGACCGGGAACTGCAAGGCCTTCAAGGTCATGAGCGTGGCGGCCGCTTTCTACAAGGGGGATGCCAACAACCCGCAGCTCCAGCGGGTCTACGGCACGGCCTTCAAAAACAAGACCGAACTGGCCGACTATCTCGAGCAGCTGGAAGAAGCGAAAAAACGCGACCACCGAAAAATCGGCCGCGAATTGGATCTCTTCCACATCGACGATGAAGTCGGGCAAGGCCTCATCCTCTGGACGCCAAAAGGGGCACGACTTCGCCGATCGCTACAGGAGTTCATTACGGAAGAAGTAGACAGGCAAGGGTATTCGCAAGTTTTTACGCCACATATCGGAAAACTTGATCTCTATCGCACTAGCGGGCATTTTCCTTATTATTCGGACAGCCAGTATCCTCCGATCATTGAGGGGGACACCTTGGCGAAGCTGGCGGACGAGGGGTGTAGCTGCGGAGAGTTGGGGAACCGGATGGCCTCGGGAGACATCGATGGCTACCTGTTGAAGCCGATGAACTGCCCTCATCACATCAAGATTTTTGCGAGTCAGCACCATAGCTACCGCGACCTTCCGGTACGCCTCGCGGAGTTCGGAACCGTCTACCGTTGGGAGCAGAGCGGCGAGCTCGGGGGGATGACGCGCGTCCGGGGGTTCACCCAGGATGACGCCCATCTATTCTGCACGCCCGACCAGGTCGAGGCCGAGCTTGAGAGTTGCTTGGAACTGGTGAAAAAAGTTCTTACAACGCTGGGAATGAACGATTACCGCGTTCGCCTTTCCTTGCGTGATCCCGGGTCTGACAAGTATGTTGGCGATCCCGCTAATTGGGACAAAGCCGAGGACGCGCTGCGTCAGGCGGTGCGGAAACTGGGGGTCGACTACGTCGAGGAGCTCGGTGAGGCGGCCTTCTACGGACCGAAGATTGACTTTGTCGTCAGGGACGTCATCGGGCGCGAGTGGCAGCTCGGTACGGTGCAGGTTGACTACAACCTCCCGGTGCGGTTCAAGCTCAGTTACATCGGTGCCGACAACGCGAGCCACACGCCGGTAATGATCCACCGCGCGCCTTTTGGTTCGCTCGAGCGATTCACGGGATTGCTTATCGAGCACTTTGCCGGAAACTTCCCGACCTGGCTGGCACCCGAGCAGGTGCGGGTGGTGACGATCTCCGAAAAGTTCGTCACCTATGCCGAGGAGGTCACTGCCGCGCTGGCGGCGGCGGGCTGCCGCGTCACGCTCGACCGGAGCGATGACAAGGTGGGCGCGAAAATTAGGCTTGCCCAGCTCGACAAAATTCCGTATATGTTGGTCATTGGAGCACGCGAAGAAGAGACTAGGGAACTTTCTGTCCGCCACCGGCAGCGTGGCGACGTGGGGGCGATGCCGCTCGACGCCTTCCTCCAGCACCTCACGGAAGAGGTCAATCAGCGTGCCCTTTAAGCCCGAATCGACCGTGTCCGTGATTTTGGTATGACAGATTTCGAGCGCCGCTCGCGGGCGCGGTCGTTTCCTGACGGCTGCAGCATTTCGTCTCTTTCCGTCGTATGCGGATCCGGTAGGCGCGTGCCCAAGATTTTACAAACCACCATAGAGGAACTGACCTATCGCTAAATTTAGACGCTACGCCCGCCGGGAAATGTCCCGGATTAACGACCGCATCCGCGCACCCAAGGTGCGTGTGATTGACGGCACCTCAGGAAAACAGCTCGGGGTCATGAACACCCTCGACGCTGTCCGTGCCGCCAAAGAGGTCGGTCTCGACCTTGTCGAGGTCACCTCGAACGTCGATCCGCCCGTCTGCAAGATCATCGACTACGGGAAGTACAAATACGAGCAGTCGAAGCAGAAGAAGGACAACCGCAGCAAGGCGCGCGCCGCGCGGGTCAAGGAGGTCAAGTTCCGCGTCCGGATCGACAAGCACGATTACGATATCAAGATGGCGCACGCCGAGGAGTTCCTCGACGACGGTCACAAACTTCGCGTCCAGCTGCAATTCCGGGGTCGGGAGATGGCGCACCAAGAACTCGGGTTCGAGCTCATGGAGAGGGTTCGCGAGGATCTCAAGACCATGGGGCACGTCGATATGGAGCCGCGCAAGGCCGGTCGCGCCATCAGCATGATGCTTTCGCCCCTGCCGAAGCAGCAGCGCGTCCGCAAGTATGCCAAGCCGACGGCACCCATGCTGGAGGATGACGACGAGGACGACGACGACGATCACGGCGACGAGGCGCAGGTTCAGGGCGGAGACGTCGGGATGAAAGACGCCAAGGCGTAGTGATGCCCGCCTCCCGGCAGGACGGCGGGAGGCAGCTCCTGCTCTTCGACATCGACTGCACGCTCATCGATGCGGGCGGAGCTGGGATGTCGGCGCTGCGATCCGCCGCGGCCGAGGTTTTCAGCTCGGCAGGCGGGGAGGTGCCCCTGCTCGATCTCGCCGGAAGCACCGATTCGGGGATCGTGCGTGGGCTCTACGCCCATTTCGGGCTCGTGCACACGGCAGCGGCCGAGGCGGCATTCTACGAACGATATCTCCCACTTTTGGAGGCGAACTTGGCGGACCCGAGTTTCGGCGGGCGGGTCCTCGATGGCGTGCCGGAACTCTTGGCTGAGCTGGCGCTCGGCGGGCGGCACATCTGCGGGATTCTGACCGGCAACATCGCCCGCGGAGCCGAGATCAAGCTGAGGCACTTCGGCCTCGGCGAGCACTTCCGCTTCGGTGCCTACGGCGACGACCACCACGACCGGAACCGGCTCGGGCCGGTCGCACTCGAGCGGGCGCTGGCGGCGCACGGCCGATCGTTTTCGGGCGAGCAGACGGTCGTCATCGGCGACACGCCGAAAGATATCGCCTGCGGCAAGGCGTTCGGCGCCACGACGATCGGGGTGGCGACGGGAAAGTTCTCCGCCGCCGAACTGGAGGCCTGCCATCCCGATGCAGTCATCGGTGGCTTCGGCGATCTGCCGGCCGCCATGGCGCATTTTTGACTGGTTTGGCGAGGCATGCCCTCGATGGCTCGAGGGGATTGATCTCGTCGCGGACGCGGGTAGAGTCACCCCCGTCGTCATGAAGACTTCATTCTCCTGATCACCGAGCGAACAACCCGGCTCCGCATCCGGGATTCCCTCGAAGATCGCCGCGTTTTCCGGCGCGGCCATCGCCTTGGCAGACCGGCGCGACCTGTCCCGGTCTCATCTGCAAGCTTTGTGAATCACTACGTCTTCCATGCGCCAACCTGCTGGCGCGGGAGATCCGCCAGGCTCGCGGCGTTCGAAACCGCGCGATCTACCGGTGTGAATCCGCCGTCATTTCAGCGTGGGCCGACCGGAACGCGCTCTCGTGGCTCTAGGTTTGCCAGCGAACGGGGTCGCCCAGGCCCGAAGTGACCGATCACGGGGTATTTTGGAAAGCGGGCGCAGGGTGGGGGGAGCGTGGCAGAACGTTGGTCGCGATCAGTATCGCGACCCATCGCGGGTCGAAATAACGTTCGGCGACCACTTGGCGCAGCCGCAGATACTCGTGGGGGCGCTATCCCCGTCGTCCCTTCGCGAACGGACGGAGCTGGCCCGCGAGTCGCGCAACGGTTTGCGCATGCGTGGGGTCGTCCGCGAGATTCATCGTCTCTTCGGGGTCCGTTTCGTGGTCGTAGAGCTCGCGGCCGGCCTCGCCGTTCATCCATTCGGTGTAGCGGTAGCGCTCGGTGCGCAGCGAGTAACCCCAGGCTTGCGGCGAGTGCCAGACCTGGGTGATGGCGGGCTTTTCCCACGGTGCGGCGGGGTTTTCCAACAGCGGGCGGAGCGAGCGCCCCTCGAGGTTTTCGGGCGGCGCGAGGTCACAGAGGTCGGCGAGGGTTGGGTAGAGGTCGAGGAGTTCGACCGGACGCGTCGACGGCCCGCGATCGGTGACCCCGGGGCCGGCGATCATCATCGGCATTCTCGCGGAACGTTCGAAGGCTTTGCGCTTGTACCAGAGTCCTTTCTCGCCGAGGAAATAGCCGTGGTCGGACCAGAAGACGATGATCGTTTTCTCCATCAACCCGTTGTCCTCCAGCGCATCGAGCAGGCGGCCGACCTGGGCGTCAACGAACGAGACGCTGGCGTAGTAGGCCTGCTTGCATCGGCGGGCCTCCTCGACGGACACGTCTTTAAAATAGTAGGGCCAGTTCTTGGTGTCGCGCTGGACGGCCATGGGGGGGACATCGGCGAGGTCGGCTTTGGCTTCCTCGAGATCGGGCATCTCGATCTCGTCGAGCGGGTAGAGGTCGAAGTACTTCTTTGGGGCTACGTAGGGGCAATGGGGATTGAAGAACCCTGCGGCGAGGAAGAAGGGCTCGTGCTTGTGGGCGGCGATCAGCTCGATGATCTTCGATGCGACCATGCCATCGGTGTGCTCCTCGTCTTCGCTGACTGGATCCCACCAGGCCATGGAAATGCCGAGCCCGTCCTTGCGTGGGGTACGGTTCGGGCCATAGCGGACGATGTTTTCCTCCTGAGTTTTGTCGATGCCCACAGGGTTGAAGCGTTCGTCCCAGGTGGCGGGATCATCGTTGGCGTCGGTGCCGATCTGGCTGGGATTCCCGTAGTGGTAGATCTTGCCGGCGCGTGCGGAGTAGTAGCCATTATTGCGGAATAATTGGCCGAGGGTGACGACGTCGGGGTTTTTCTCGCGCAGCTCGTGCTTGAGGGTGTGCATATCGAGGGTGTCAGGTCGCAGCCCGGTCATGAGGCTAGCACGGCTCGGACCGCAGAGCGGCTGCTGGCAGTAGGCGCGGTCGAAACGCACGCCCATGGCTGCGAGCCGGTCGAGGTGCGGGGTTTTGACCTGGGTGTTCCCGTAGCAGCCGATGTCACAGTTGAGGTCGTCGGCGGCGATGAACAGCACGTTGGTCGCCTGCTGGCCGCTGGCGGGCGAGAGGGCGAGGAGGAGGCAGAGGAGAATCGTGCGCACGTGAGGAGATACGGGCGAGGGAACCGTGAACTACAGGAATTGGGTGCGGGCTCTTGCTCGCAGGACACGACGGCGGCTTGCCTATCCTCGGCCGGTCGGTCCCTCAGTCAGCCAGGTCGACGCACACGACCTGCGAGTTGCTTCGCATGACGAGTTTCCCGCCGGAGAGAGCGAGGGGAGCCCAAGGCTCTTCGCCCGCGGGTTTGGAAAAGACTTGGGCGCTGGCGAGTTCGTTGAAGGCGGCGCCCGGTTCGATCAGGCGGAGCGTACCGTCGGTCCCGTCTTGCGAGATGAGGATCCCGCCCGCGGCAATGAGGCTGCCACCGCCGAGGGAGGGCTCCCTTCCGGTGCTCCAGAGCACGTCCCCCTGGAGATTCATGCAGATGAGCCCGCTCGGACTATCGCTGTCCGGCTGCTGGGACGAGCGGCGCCCGCCCCGTCCGCGGCCAGCGGTCATGTAGGCCTGTTCCCCGACCACGAGAACGGGATGGAGGGTTGCCCCCGCAGCAATCTTGTTCGTCCTCTCGACGGTGATCGCGCCGTCCGTCTCGGCGAATTTCAGGACGAGCGTGCCCTGGCCGTAGCCGCCGGTGAAGAAGGCGCCGTCGTCGCCGATCATCGAGATGTTCGGGATGGCGTTGTGGCGACCACTCTCGAGGGGGTCGGTGAAGCGGAAGAGGGTTTCTCCGCTGGTCGGATCGAAACCGCCGAGGATCAGCGTTCCGTCCGCCGATCCCGGCATCACGAGGATGCGGCGCCCGAGTACCGTCGTGAGGATGGGCGACGAGTGGCTGCTGCCGACCGGCTCCGAGCGCCAGACGACCGATCCGGTCTTGGTGTCGAGCGCGGCGAGACCCACGGTATCGCTGGTTGGCGCGATGATGCAGTAGTCTCCGGCAATTACCGGGTGAACCGAGTAGCCAAAGCGGGGCGGTTGGACGTTGAATTCCTTGGCGACATCAAAAACCCAACGCGCCTGATGGCTGGTGCGGTCGAGGCAGTAGACGTGGCCGAACCCGCTGCTGGCGTAGACGGCGTCTTCCGTGACCGTGGGGACGACCCGCGATCCCGGGTGGGAGATTCTGCCCGGGACCTCGTACTCCCAGCGCCACCGTTCTTGCCCGTCGGCCAAATCGAGGCAGAGGATGATATCCCGCTCTTGGTCGGCGCGATCCATGACATAGACGTCCTCGCCCGCGATGGCGGCGCCGCCGTAGCCACCGTTGACATCGACCGACCAGAGGACCGTGGGTCCGGATGCGGGGAACGAACTGGCGATCTCCGAGTCGGGGAGGGCGTTGTTACCATTCGGGCCACGGAAATGTGCCCACTCGGCCGCGGGGAGAGCCGCGGCGAAAAGCAGGAGCGACAGGAGGATGGTACCGGGTTTCTTCATGACCCGGATCGAACCCTGCGGCACCGGAAGGGTTGCGCGCGAAAGGGGCGCCTTGGGACGGCGGGATGGGACGCGCTGAAGGAATCAGTTGAGAAACTGCATGATCGGCATTCATCATAATCGGCCTGGAGCATTTGCTCCCGTAATGACACTACCAACCCAAATCCCGACAAATAATGAACCCTCTGAAACCTTTGTTTCTTTCTGCACTCGCCCTGCTCGTCTCGGCGGGAGCGTCCGTCGCCCAGGAAGCAGCCGCTCCCCCCGCCGTCGCCGACACTGGCGACACCGCGTGGATGCTCACCTCGACGGTGCTCGTGCTCCTCATGACGCTGCCCGGGCTCGCTCTCTTCTATGGCGGGCTCGTTCGCGCGAAGAACGTGCTCAGCATCCTCGTGCAGTGCTTCGCCATGGCGGGTGTCATGTCGATCCTCTGGGTCGTGATCGGCTACAGCCTGGCGGCGGGGGAGGGCAACGCGTTCATCGGCGACACCTCGATGGTGATGCTCAAGCACATGGGGGAAGACACGCTCTCCGGGACGATCCCCGAGAGCGTCTGGGTGACCTTTCAGATGACCTTCATCATCATCACGCCCGCTCTCATGGTCGGGGCGTTCGCCGAGAGGATGAAGTTTTCTGCCATCCTGATTTTTTCCGTGATCTGGACACTGATTTCCTACCTTCCCATGTGGCACATGGCTTGGGGCGGGGGACTTTTTCACGGGTGGGGGGTGATCGATTTCGCGGGTGGCACGGTCGTCCACATCAATGCGGGCATCGCCGGCCTGGTGGCCTGCATCATGATTGGCCGGCGGAAAGGGTATCCGGGGCCGGCGTTGATGCCCCATAACGTGCCGCTGACCGTAGTCGGTGCTGCCCTCCTGTGGGTTGGCTGGTTCGGGTTTAATGCCGGGAGCGCCGCGGGAGCCAGCGGGAGCGCCGGGTTCGCCATGATCACCACCCAGATCGCCACGGCAGCAGCCGTCGTTGTCTGGATGCTGATGGAGTGGATCGTCTCCCGGAAGCCGACGGCGGTCGGGGTGGCGACCGGTGCCGTGGCCGGGTTGGTGGCCATCACCCCAGCCTGCGGATCGACGACGATCGCGGGCGCGTTGGTCATCGGTTCCGTCTCCTCGTTCGTCTGCTACTTCTGTGCGACCAAGCTGAAGCGCGCCTTGAACTACGATGACAGCCTCGACGTATTCGGCGTCCACGGCGTCGGCGGCATCATCGGCGCCGTGCTGACCGGCGTTTTCCTCCGCGACGAATCGCTCGCGGTGGGGGCGCAGACCTTCGCCCAGGTGAAGAGCGTGCTCGTCACCGCCGTCTGGAGTGGGGTCGCCGCCACCATCGCCCTGATGGTCGCCAAAGTGACCGTTGGCCTGCGTGTGACCGAGCAGGAGGAGGAGTCCGGTCTCGATATGTCGCTACACGGT
>CAZKYJ010000116.1:0-9898 GCA_964556355.1 uncultured Verrucomicrobiales bacterium
AATGGGTCAGCGGACGGCTCTCGGAAGTGCCCCCTTTGTCGCCGTAGGCGTACCAGTTAATCGTGGCTCCGGCGAATTCACCAGATGCATCACGGGTCTCGTCAACCGTGTGACATTTAAGACAGCGTCCCACCAAGGATGACTTCACCCCGTCTTTGAATCCGAAGGACTCGCGAAGCGTCGCGAGAGACAGCGGCCCCTTGGCATCGGCGACGAGGTTATCCAGCCACGCCTTGAGCAGTGGGTCGGCGTGATTGGTGGCCTTGTAGTAGATGGCACCGTATTGCTGGTGCCATCCTCCGGAGGAAGACCAAACTTTGGGATCGAGCGTTTCAAGCTCGGCGACCGGTTCCTCTTCTTCGGTCGATTCCCCTCCCCCGAAGGTCGATTCCCCACCACCGAAAGTCGATTCCCCACCACCGAAGGTCGATTCACCTCCCCCGAAGGTCGATTCACCTCCCCCGAAGGTCGATTCCCCACCACCGAAAGTCGATTCTCCACCGCCGAAGGTCGCGTCGCCGCCGGCAAACTCGTCGCCGCCGTCCGCCGCCGCATCGTCCACGGCAGCGTCGGCACCGAAAGTGGCCTCGCCGCCCCCGAACGTGGCATCGCCGCCGGCGAACTCGTCGTCGGCTGGAGCTTCGTCTCCGCCCCCGAAGGTCGCGCCCCCCCCTGAGAAATCGTCTTCCGCAGGCGCTTCAGCCCCCGCTCCAAAGGTCGCTCCGCCGCCTGAAAAGTCGTCGGTACCGAACGATTCCGTTCCGGCATCCTCGGCCGGCATGTCGTCGGCAGGATCGTCCTCTTCGGTCGCCGGCTCGACGATGGCCACGGGAGGAGGGCTCTCACCATCCCGGAAGTTCTCCACCTCGCGGATGAGGGGAGCAAGACTTTCGGCCCCAAGGTAGGTTCTAAAGTTCTCGAAGGCGTCGGGCGGCAGTCCGTTGATCAGCATGGCCGCACTCGTGCGCCCCGTCAGCTCGAGGCGGCGAACAAGCTCTGCCTGACCGGTCTTGCCGTCCGGCGAGTTGAGCGAGATGTCGTGGAAGAGTTTCTTCAGCCCCCAGAGAACCGTCTCGGCCTGCCCGGCCTGCTCCGCATTCGCCCCACTCAGGTCGGCCAGATCGATCCCGCTACCGATGAGACTTTCGAGCGCAGCACGTTCTTCGGGCTCCAAGAACTGGAAGACCATCCACGGGAAATCGTCGGCGCCCCCGCCACTCCATTGGCCGACGGATCGCGGCGGATCTGCGGTCGCCAACAGCTGATCCAAGCTCTCGGTATCGACGCCCGGAAAGGCGAGGATCGGCATGCGCCGACCGGAGTAAATATCCTTGTCATGACACTCGGCGCAGGCGGCCTCGTAGGAGATGACCCCCATCGCTTCGCCGTTAGCTCCGACCGCGTGGCAGCTCGCGCAGGAGCGGCTCTCCATATGCGGACTCTCGGGGTTGAAACCGATCGGGACGGCTTCCGACCCCTTCTTCGCCTCGTCATCGAAGTGGATCTGGTAATGGGTGTAGTGGTCGAAATAGATCCGGGTGCGCCGGTCGTGGGGGTAGCTGCTTTCGTTGAAATTCGGATGCCCGTCAGAGAAGCTATCGAACTGCTCGGAGTGGCAGACTTGGCACTGCTGGTTCGAGACCTCCGAGAGGTTGAACCCGAGACCGTGGTGTTCCTTGTGGCACGCGGTGCACGAGGTGCCCTCGCTGGCCAGCGTGGCGCTGACCGCCTGGGTGGCGACCCCGAGAAGGAGGCTCGCGTTCGAGCGTTCGGGGGCGGCCGGCGAGCCGATGACACCCGGACCGGCCGAGTGCGGCGCGAAGGCGGCGAGGCTCTTTTCGCCCCCGATCTCGGTGTGACACTCGAGACAGAGCTGCCCATCCTGATGCTGTCGGTGATCGAACGCCGCGCTGTGGAAACTCAGGAGGCGACCGGGACTGAGCGAGGTATCGCTGTGGCACTCGCTACAGCTGTTCTCCAAGAAAGTGTGATGCCGGGAGAGCGTCCCGGCCGAGAGCGCGGACGGGGGCTCGCCCTCTTCGGATGAGGGGACGGTAAAGGCAGCCAAGAGCAATCCGACCGTGGCGAGGGCAACGGCAATCGTGGTGCGACCGCGCAGGGCGCGCAGGGTCAACCTCGGCCGACACGGCTGGAGCTGCCGGCAGCACGAGCCATCGGGGAGAGGCCCTTCCTTGCAGGGTTCCTTGCCGTGCGCATCGTCCCGCGTGCACTGCCAGCGATCTCCCTTGAGGCGGGGGAGACACTCGCCGGACTTGCGACCCTCGAACACTTCACCTGCCGTGCAATGCCCCTTGGCATCCGGGCCACGGAGGCAGCTGCAGCCTTCACATGCGCGTCCACAGACCCATTTTTGGTTGGGCCGGTCGTACACCACCCGGCGGTGCCGGATGTCTTGGAAGCGTTTTGCCATAGGTGTGTGGTCGAAGGGTCGAAAGCGGATGCAGCGGTCACGATCGCGTCACATCCCGCCGGCGTAGGCGAGTGCGAGCCACGCGTGGACGAACGCGACGATGAGAAGGCTGTAGGTGAACGGGATGTGGACGAAAAGCCAAAGCTTGAGAAGCCGCTGGGCAGCGCGCTGGAAATCTAGATTCCGCTTTCGCTCGATACAGTCTCGGAGGCTGGCGATCGCCGCTTTCTCCTTGTCGTCAAGATACCGGGCAAAGCCGATCCATCATCCGGTACATGTGCCGGTAGGAACTGCCGAAAAGGATGGCCACCCCCGGGGTTTTCCGGAAATAGGGAGCCAGCTCGGCGAAATAGAAATCGCTCACCGCCGATGCCCCGGTCTCCTGTTCCGCGGCCATGACGATCCCCTCCGCCTCTTCCGTCAGCGAGCGCGCGTGGGCGGGGATGCGTTCGTAGATGACCGGCTCACCGGATCGCGCCATGCGCGGGGGCAGGCGCCGGGAAATTGCCAGCCCCACGAAGCCGCTGAGGGCAACGATACCGAACAGCACGGTCAGCACGACCTCCAACCGTCCTTGCGGTAGGCGGAAGCCGATGTGGATGAGGAAGAGTGCGACCGAGAAAAAGCCGACATAGATGTGGATCTGTAGCCATACGGCCGCCCGGATCAGCGGGAGGAACGGCAGTTTTTTCCGGGCATTGAAGAAGGTGAGCCCGAGCATGACCGCGAGCAGAACGAAGCCCGTGATGATGGCGGTCGAGCGAAGTGCCATGTCGAGCACCGACGCGGCGATGAAAGTCAGCACGATGAGCGCTGCCAAGATGAGAAGGCTCCGGAAGCGGCGTTGGGCAAAATACTTCATTGTCGATCCGTTTCTCCTATCGGGACAACCAGGCGGAAAGCTTCTCGGTGTTCTGCATATCCAAGCGGATCAGAGCGTCGTGCGGGCAGGCGCGCGCGCACGCGGGGCCGCCAACGTGCTCGCTGCACAGGTCACATTTGGTGGAGCGCAGCACCGGCCCCTTGTCTTCGAGCTGGATGACCTTGCCCTGCTCGTCGCGGACGATGTTCCCTTGGGCGTCGAGCTTGACCGGGTACTGCAGGTTGCCCTTGCTGTCCCGAATCTGCACCATCTGGATGTTGTTGTAGGGACAGTTGTCCGCGCAAAACGCACAACCGATGCACGTATCGTCATTGACGACGACGTCACCGGACTCGAGGCGATGGATGGCACCCGTCGGGCATGGAATCATGCAGATCGGATCGTAGCAGTGCATGCAGGCCTGGGTGATCTGGATCCCCTCCCGCTGGTCACCCTGGCGGATGAAGCGGGGATTGCCATCGTGGGTCGAGGCGCAGGCGCGGACGCAGTCGTCACAGCGGGTGCAGCGCGAGAGGTCGATCAGCATGGCGGCCGTGCCATTGATCGCACGCTTGTCCATGAAAAACTCGATCATGGCCGGCCCCAGCTTGCTGCGGGTGTTGTCCGGTAGCCGGAGGGCCACATCGTCCGAAGGGATATCCCGCCCGCGGCGGACGATGAGGTTTTTCCGCTCCGCTTCCGTCAGCTGCGGCACGATGTACTGGTCGACGAGATTCGAGGGAATCAGGAGAACATCGACGTATCCGACGGCGCGGAGCGAGTTCTGCGCCCCGACCGGATCATCCGGATTCTCATGGTTGTGGAGGATTTCGGCCAGGCCGAAATGCTGCCCTTTGCCCAGGTAGGAAATGGTCTGCTCGCCGTTGTTGTACTTGCGGCTCACGCGGACGAACCCGCCCCGCACGATGAGCAATCCGTTTACATAGTCCCCCTCCCGAACCATGAGGGGTTCCTTTTCCAGGCGTTCGGTTGCGGTCGTCTGCTCCAGAAGCTGCTCGAAAGTACCGTACCAATCGAACTTTCCGTAGCGCTCAAATTTGGTTTCCGCGGTGATTTCCTCCTGCTCCTCGACGGGGAGGCGCCGGATCATGTCAAGCCCGTTCAGGAGCGAGAGCAACCCGTTCTGGCGGAAGCGCTCCTCAATAAACGCATTGAGATCCGGGGCAAAGTTCATCAGGTCCCGCAATCCCTGCCAGCGGATCTCGAGAACCTCAGTGCCCTCATCGGCCGCGATGATCGTGGCGGTGCGCGGGCTTCTTCCAAGCGCCGCAATCTCACCGAAAAGCTCCCCGGCCGGAATTTCGACCGAATGCCGGTTCTCCAGCAATCGGGGAACGTCCTGCAGAAACACGCCTTCCAGTTCCGCGTCGGCATGCTCCCGCTCGGTGTGGTGCACCCGAACCTCCGGATAGGGTGAACGTTTGATCGCCCGAGCGATCGTTTTGAAGATGTTCTTGTCCCTTCCAGAACTCCTTCCCAAGAGTTTGCGGGGAAGGGAATCAATGATGATGCGCACCTTCCCCCTCAGGATGAGGAAGGCGGAGTTCCCGTAGTCTCCCTCCCGGACGATGATCTGATTTGGGGAAAGCTTCAGTAGCCGGGTATCGTTCAGCAGGACACCTTCGAGCGGGAGGTGCTTGGGAAACTGCTGGGCATCGATCCTGGAAAACGGTTCCAGCTTGACGAGGTCGGCGACGACCTCCGGCGTCATCGACGGGCCGAAAGGAGCGTCCCACCGCCCGGGGGCTTGAGAAAATTCTGCTTCTGGGACTGCTGCCATATGATCGTGTGCCTACTTCGCAAGTTTGGGAGTTGCCGTCAAGCCCAATGATGGGCCTGACGGCAAAAACCCTAAATCCGTGCGTTAATCAGAAGGCCGCCCGATCAAGGCTGCCAAGCCGTACCTTTGGAGTTGCCGGGGATGAGCTTGTCGATCCCAGCGAACTCCGTGCCGTCGTAGGCGTCGCTGAAGGCCTTGGCTTTCGCACCGATCTCATCGGCGGCCTTGTTCATGACCGCGGGCGGCGAACTCAGGTTGAGCCCCTTGGCGAGCTCGGCGATCTCCTTGATCTCGGCCGGCGCGCTGTCGCCGCCGAGCGCGGCGAGGACCACCGGGATCTCCTTGTTGATGATCCCGTAGGCGCGGGTGCCCATGGCCTTGCGGAAGCCGCCCTGGGGATCTTTTCCGTTGGCGAGGCCGCGGACGCTGTACTCGAGGTCGAGGAGCATCCCGACGATCAGGAACATGCGCTTGCGGTGGGGCAGCGTGTCGAGGTTCTTGTCTTCGACGCGCTCGTAGTCGGCGGTGTAGAAATTGTGCCGCACCTCACCCCCGCTCCAGCTGACGAGGTTGAACCCCTCGCTGCGCGCCGGGTGCCCCCCTTTGACCACCAGTTCCTCGTCGCGGACGACGTGGCAGTTGAAGCAGTTGGTGGCGACGGCGTAGGTGTCGTCCGGATAGAGCATGCCCGCCGCCGTCGAAAGCTCCTGGCGCTTCGAGCGGTCCGCGATCTTGTCGCGCGCGCCGTGGACGTCCCGCCACTCTTTCGCCCCGCCGTGGCAGGACTCGCAGCTCACCCCGCCGATCACCTTGAGGGTCGTCTCTTTCTGGCGCGTGAAATGGCACTCGGTGCACAGCGGGTGCGCCGCGATGTCGTTGACGCTCCGGATCCCCATCGCCTTGGCGATCTCCTCAGCCTTGGCCCTGGTCTTGGGGTCGCGGTGAACGCTGTCACTGCGCGCGTGGGTCGAAACCTTCCACGCCTGGAGTTCCTCCTTGTGGCACTCTTCGCAACGGCCGTTGCCAATCACGTTCTCCGGATGGAGTGGCGACGGGGGCTGGGAGAAAAGGTTCACGACCGGCACCGCGGGGCGCTCGGAAGCGATACCGCCGGTCGCGGGGCTTGCGCTCACGATTGGGGCGATCGATGCTGGAGGCACCGTCGTCCCGCCGCTCGCTTCCACGATCACTTCCTCGGTCGCTGGAGCGGTGGGATCAAACTCCGAAGCGTGTGCGATCTCAGAAACCACCGCCACAAGGATTTCGCCGTCTCGCCGTACCTCAACCTGTGATTCCACATCCGGTCGGAGCAACGGGTCGAGTTCCCGAGATACGAGATCCCAAGCCGCGTCGTAGCGACCGTCCTTCATGGCTAGGAGGAATCGATCGACGCCCTCCGCCTGGTCGCCGAGTTCCCGTACCCTCGTTTCGTACTCCCTCACACCTGCGGCGACATCGGTCTCTTCATCGCCGCGCTCCCGAGCGACCTCCATGACCACACTATCAAAATCGGCCTGCCCGCTCGGAGCCCCGTCGGAGAGATACGCGAGCGCCACTTTCTCAACGGCGGCCGCAAAGAGGCTCCGATACCGGTTGTCGTCGTCGGGGAGCGGGTCGCTTTCGTCGAGTTCGCCGGAAAAATCGGAACCCTGTCCCGGATCCTTCTGATTCAAAAGCAGCAGCGTCCCGAATAATGCGATGAGGATTAGGCAGGCTGAGACCAGGGCAAGACCCCGCCGGCGAGCTTGTTTCATCGAGGCATCGGCACTTGCCAGCCGTGATTTTAGTGAGTCCAGGTGGGTGTTGAGTTCCCTGAACCGGACCGAAGCCTCGTGCTCCGAATCTAGTGTGGTGAACAAGTGCGGACCCTTGGCGATCCGGCGCCGGTAGCGCATCTGCAGCGCTTGGATCTCCGGTGGCTCCCCGGCAAATGTGCCGTAGGGAAAATCATCGGAACAGAGAAAGACGTAGGTCCTTTTTCCGAGGTCGCGCGCGATCTCCAGCTCCATTTGAGCGAACGATCTCCGCACCGAACCCTTGGGGAGAGTACGGACGTCTGGTTCGTTACCGTAGCGCATCCCGACGATGTGAATCACGGCATCACACTCCGAAATCCTATCCACCAACATGTCGGTCACCGTCCGGTAGTCCGGAGGAAACGTCGATTGCTCGACCGGGTGACAATCGATTGCAAGCAGCGCATCCCGAGCAACCTTGCGCAACGGAGTCAGATCCCCGCTCGTTGCCGAAATAAACACCATCGATCGGTTCGGAACGACCATCTCGGAACCCTTCCTACCGGCAATCCTGACACCGTCAAGGAAAGAATCCACAAGCGGCCCACTCCACGTTTCTCCGACGCACGAATGGGACACCGGGGAGACACCACCCTGATTTCGGAACGCTATTGTCCCTCAGACATGCCGTGGCACCGCCTCCAGCTTCCCTCTACCCGTTGTGCTCCCCTCTCCCGACTCACTTCTCTCACCGATACCAGACGAGATGAGAGGTCGCGGTTTGCTTTGATGGCGACCCCGCCGCCGTGAAGCTCCACCGCGGAGCTAGCGGAACGCGAAGCTGGCCTATGCCTCCGACTTCTGGGAGATGGTCACGAACGTCTTCCGCCAGCAGCGCCCCGACCTCGCCCATACCTGGGAGGCGGCCGCTCGCGAGCGCGGGGAATCATCTGCTTCCCTCCGCACCGCCCGTCCGGCGAGCCTGGCGTTTCCGTCAGCCGTCCGACCCGACACGGCGACGGCGGAAGGCCAGCACGGTGACAGCGAGCCCGAGAAGGAGCGATCCCGACGGCTCGGGCACCTGCGTGATCGTGATGTCGAAGGCATACGTCCTGGCCAGACCGGGATTGCTGAAGCCATCGACCGTTTGCCCGGAACCGGTGGGGGCCGCGAATGCGCTATCGTGATCGGTGCTGCTGTTCCCTGAACCCGAGTTGTCGGAATCCAGAGCGATGATGGCGGAACCGCCGCCCTGGGTGAAAAACCCGGCGTAGATATTCGTGGCGGAAGCGATCGTGAAGCTCCCGCTTTCGGGCACGAGCTGGATGCCGTCGGACGTCGGGTCGTAGGCCGACCCGACCCACAGCGTGGTGTAGGAACCTGGCGAACCCGAGAGCAGCATCGGCGTGATGGAGCCGCCTTGGGTATTGTCGATAACGTTCAGGTTCCAGTTGCTGACCGAATAGTTACCGGCCGGTAAGCTGAGGAACGTGCTGTCGATGTTCAGCCGGTCGCCGCCGGGGGTGTCCCTGTCGGTCGCGTCCGTGATTCCAGCCCCCGATCCGATGGAGGCCGCGGCCAGCGGTGCCGGGCTCACATTGATCCCGGCAGAATACGTCCGAGGGAGGTTGTTGTTGGAGAATACCGGGAGCTGCACCCCGACCTCGGGGACGAGGGCGGGCGCCCCGTTGTGGTCCGTCAATCCGCCGTTGTTGAATCCCACCGCGTTGTCCGTCATGGCGAATCCGGAGTAAACGTCCGTCGCGCTGGCCACGATAATCTATTGGCTTCCTGCCGGGTAGGTGACCGTATTGACGCCCGCCACTGGAATCCCGGCACTCCCGGTCCAGATCGGCGTGTATTGCTGGTTGGGTGCGCCGACCGTCTGCCTTGAAAGGAATGGCTGAACCGTGCCATTGGTATTGACGCCCCAGAAGTTGAAATCGTCCACGTTGTAGATCCCGGGCGCCAGGTTGACGAAGCTCTGGTCGATATTGGTGCGCCCACCATTTCCGTCAGCCAAGCCACCCATGGCACCCGCACCGGTACCGATCAGCGCCGCTTCGAGTGGCGAACCGGCGGCGAAGCCCAAGGCGAGGGCCGCCGACACGGAGACGGTCATGGATCGATACTTGTGGTTCTTCATAGGAGTATTCGGGAAACGGGGCATACGGAACTTCGATGCCGCGGATTCTATGGCGCAATCTCGCCAGATCCAAACGGCAATTCGCACCCCTGCCGACAACGGTAGCGCCCCCCGCCGGCGACAGGAAGCCCGGACACGGCCAGCCGGGGGCCCGCCGAATCCTCGGGATGACTGGCCGTCACCGGCGGCGGAAGAAGGCGAGGCCGGGGAGGATCGTCGTGTTGCTGCCCCCGAGCTGGCCGAAGCCGATGATGGTTGCTCGGGCGGCGGTCGCGGCAACAATTTGCGTCGCTCCCACAGCAACTGGCTTGATGGCTTCCAGGTTGCGAAGAGATAGATGGCGTTGGTGAGCCGGGGTTCGGAACAGGACGGCATTGGCAAAGCCCGTAGCCGTGTCCATGTAGGATCGCGGCGGGCGATCGCAAGTGCATTGCCCCGTCGGATCCGTTACAAATGCGACACCCAAGCAGGGCCGCAGATACCTCGCGGCACCGGAAGGCAATCCCTAACTTACTCCGGAACAGGTGGCGCCGCCTTCCTCCAGGGTTCCTGCGCGATCGCCCGCGGGGCGCAATGCGAGCAATCCGGATAGGCCCCCGCACCGGCGGATCCCACGACCTTGCTCCGGTCGGACGATCTCGCGATTGCCAGCCCACCGGAATCCGGCCACGTTAGCCACGCTATCCAGGCTACCGACCCGCATCGGGTGTGCCCGTAAAATGACCCTACCCGAGACGACCGTGACAATGAATTGCCTCCGCCCGTTAGCCGTGCTCGGCGCCGCCGCGTCCGTTGCCATCACCGTGTCCCCAGTGCAAGGATTCAACGACTACGACCGCGAGCCCCATTCCTACTACGACCGCGAGCTTTCCGATCCGTTCACGCTTCTGCTGACGGGCCACGAGTCCCCATTCGGGCATCG
>CAZKYJ010000117.1:0-9830 GCA_964556355.1 uncultured Verrucomicrobiales bacterium
GAACCCCCAAGCGCCCGTGACCATGACATAGACACCAAGCAACAAGTTCGCCACCGCGTGCATCAAGACGCAGGCGAGGAGCGATCTCGTGCGGATGGCGAGCCACGCCATCGCCAGCCCGAAGACCAGCGCGCCGAGCCAGTCGACGGGAGCGTGCGCCAACATGAATACGCCAGTCGTGACGACGACAGCCCGCAGGGCGTAGGTGCCAAACGGGATCTTCCAAAACGGTCGGTCGGGGTCAACCAGGTAGCGCATGAGGAATCCCCGCCAGAAAATCTCCTCGACGAGCGGGACGACGACGACCATACGCACGAACCGGAAAATGACGGTGGCCGCAAAGGAGCCGGGACGCCCGTCGAAGATCGTCGGATCGAATCCATCGTCGCGGACGGCTACCCCGAACCAGCGCCACCACGATTCGCCGTCGGGATCGTCGATTTCCAACCACTCGTAGGCCAGGCTCGGGACGATCCACACGGCGATCGTCACGACGCCCAGCACGGTGGCGAGAACCATGCCGCGCATGGGGTGAAAGGTGTAGTGGTGCCAAAAAAATGCGAGGACGCCCAAGCTGAGGACCGTCTGCAGCGGGTAGAGCCAGTGCTCCGGCGCATGCCGCCACCAGGGCAGCAACGAATTATCGATCGCGACGAGGTCGCGGGGAACCAGTAGCAGCATGAAGGCTGCCAGCGGCGCGATGTGGGCGAGCGCACGGTTTGCGCGCACCTCTGCCAGCCAGCGCGTCACGCGACGGCCGCCTTCTCGCCCGCGGCTTTTTCGGCGCGGACCCTCCCGACGAAGGCGGCCATCTTTTCCATGGCAACCTTCAGCTGGTCGATTCCCGTCGCGTAGCAACAGCGGACAAACCCCGCCCCGGAGGCGCCGAAGGCATCTCCAGGAACGACGGCCACCCCCTCTTCTTCGAGGAAGCGGAAGGCGAACTCCTTGCTGCTCAGACCGGTCGACGAGATATCAGGGAAGGCGTAGAACGCGCCGCCAGGTGGGAAGCAATCGATCCCCATGTCCGCGAAGGCCTTGAGCATGAGGTTCCGGCGAGCGGCGTAGGACCGGCGCATCATCTCCACCTGCGGGGCACCGTTCGCCAGTGCTTCGATGGCGGCCACCTGGCTCGTCATCGATGCGCACAGCATCGAGTACTGATGGATCTTCATCATCGCGTCGGTGAGTACGGGCGGGGCACAGGCATAGCCCAGCCGGAAGCCGGTCATCGAGTAGGCCTTCGAGAAACCGTGGAGCAAGATCGTCCGCTCGCGCATGCCGGGGAGGCTCGCGATCGAGACGTGGGGCTCGTCGGAATAGCGGAGTTCGCTGTAGATCTCATCGGTGATGACGATCAGGTCGTGCTCGATGGCGAGGGCCGCGATTTTCTCCAGCTCCGCGACCGGCTCGACACCGCCGGTCTGGTTGGTCGGGAAGTTGAGCATGATCGCGACCGTCCGCGGGGTGATCGCCGCCTCGACCGCCGACGCGCGCAGCGAACAGTTGTCGGCAGCATGGGTCTGGACGGCCACGGGGACGCCTCCGGCCATGGCGATGCTCGGGTTGTAGGAGACGTAGCACGGTTCGTGGTAAATGATCTCGTCACCGGGATCGACGAGCGCGCGACAGGCGAGGTCGAGCGCCTCGGAAACACCGACGGTCACCAGCACCTCGTTGTTGGGGTTGTAGCGGACGCCGAAAAAGCCTTCGACGTAGTCGGTGATGGCCTCCCGGAGACGCAGCAGCCCGAGATTGGACGTGTAGCTCGTCTCGCCCTTCTCGAGCGAGTAGATGGCTGCCTCCCGGATGTGCCAGGGCGTGGGGAAATCCGGCTCGCCGACCCCCAGGGAGATGACCCCCTCGCGGGCTTGTACCAGCTCGAAGAAGTCGCGGATGCCCGATTTCGGGATGTTGCGGACGCGCTCGGATACTTTCGCGCTGAGGTCGGATGAAGGCATGGCGATTCGGGTTCAGGGGGCGACGGGGAGGCGGTCATCGAACCGTTCGGGGTTCGTGAGAAGACCGTTTTGTTTGTAGGCTTTCAGGCGGAAGTGGGTCGCGGTGGAGAGCACGCCCTCGAGCGAGGCGAGCTTCTCGGAAACGAAACTGGCCACCTCCCGGAGGTTCCCCGCCTTCACCAGGACGGCGAGGTCGTAGCCGCCGCTCATCAAGACGCAGCTTTGCACCTGGTCGAACTTGGCGATCCGTTCGGCGACGCGGTTGAACCCGCCGTTCCGCTCGGGGGTGATCTTCACCTCGATGAGCGCTTCGACATCCTTGTTTCCCGCCCGTTCGCCATCGACGACCGCCTGGTAGCCGAGGATGGTGCCGTCCTTTTCCCAACCGGCGATTTTCGCGCCCACCGCGGCCTCGTCCCCACCGGTGAGGGCGGCGAGTTCGGCGGACGTGCGGCGTCCGTTTTCTTGGAGTAGCTGGAGGATCGGATCCATGGGGTGGGTGGTGAGGGCTCGTATCCTCCCCGCGCCCCGGAATGGCCGCAAGAAGGGCGGGCATTCTAAACGACGCGCTCGCCGACGGCAACGGACATTCCGCCTTTGATCCGGTACAGAAATGCACTTAATTTGCCAGATGCCCACACTTCTCGAAGAATCCGTCTCCCTCGAAGCCAAAACCAAGGAGCTCTGCCAGTCGATCCTCGACGACCCCCAGTTCGCCGAAGCCCATGCCAATATCGAAACGTTCTTGGCCGACGAGGGCGCCCAGTCCGTCTACCAGGCCTGGCGCGAGAAGGGCCAAGAGCTGCATCGCATGGGTCATGAGGGCCTCCAGCCGAACGACGACGACCTCGACCAGTTCCAAACGCTCAAGGAGGCGGTGATGACCAATCGTGTGGCCGCGGATTTCATGGAGTCCGAAAATTCCCTCAACGAAATCTTCGGCACCGTCACCAAAATGGTGCAGAAGACCCTCCAGCTCGGTCGGATGCCAACCGACGAAGACATGGTGGAATCCGGCTGCTGCGGAGGAAGCGGCGGCGGCGGTTGCGGGTGCTAGAACCCCGCAGGTGATCTACCAACGTCACGCCCCGGCCGCCTCGGCACCTTGGGGCGTGACGTTTTTTTCTGCATCAGTTCAGCCGAGGCTGAGGCGGTATTCGGGGTTCGGCTCGAACGAGAGCCAAGCGTTCGCCTCGTCGAAGTTCGTAAACTTCGCGCTTTCGGCATCCCATTGAAGTTCCTGGCCAGGGAAGCGGAGGGCGATACAGCCGAGCAGGATCGCCTGCGTCATGGGAACCGAATACTCGAAGTTGCTACCCGGGGTTTCCGGTTCTCCCGCGAGAGCGGCCTCCACCCACTGGCGGTGGTGGTCGTCGCCCCCGAGCTTCTTCATTTCGCCGTTCCAGTACTTCTCGGCCTCTTTGGCCTCCGCACCGAAATCTTTCCCGGCGAGGGCGATCGGGCGCGGCGGAGATGCATGCGATCCTCCCGTCGCCGTCATCTTGGAACCGACGATCATGCAACCGTTGTCGCCGAGGTTCAGATCCGGGTGGCTCCCCTCCGGACGTTCCGGCATCTTCCCGCCATCGTACCAGGTGAGCTTGACCCCGTTCGGGCAGGCCGCTGTCGCCGGGAACATGTATTCGATAACCGACCACTTCGGATAGGCGATCCCCGCGGGCGCCGACGCCTCCGCCTTCACCGACGTCGGCAGTCCGAGCCGGCAGATCCAGAAGGCGGGATCCATGTTGTGGCAAGCCATATCGCCCATGGCGCCCGCCCCGAAGTCCCACCAGCCCCGCCAGTTGAACGGGAGATAGGCAGGCGAGTAGGGGCGCTCGGCGACGGGGCCGACCCAGCCTTTCCAATCGAGCCCTGCGGGCACCTCTTCCGCCTTGGGGGCCTCGGTCATCCCCTGGGGCCAGATCGGGCGGTTCGACCATGAATGGATCTCCGCGATTTCCCCGAATGCCCCCTCGTCCATCATCTGTCTCCAGAGTTTGAGGCCGGCTCCCGCATGCCCCTGGTTGCCCATCTGGGTGACCACGCCGTGCTTGCGGGAGGCCTGCAGAAGGAGTTCGCACTCGTGGAAAGTGCGCGCGAGAGGCTTCTGCACATAGACGTGTTTGCCCCGCTTGATCGCTTCCAGTGCCGCCACCGCGTGGGTGTGATCCGGGGTCGAAACATTGACGCCATCGATCTCGTTCCCCATCTTGTCCAGCATCTCACGGAAGTCGGTGAAATGCGGGACGTCGGGGAATTTCTTGTAGGTTCCGGCCGCACGACGGTCATCGACATCGCACATGGCCACCAGCTTGCCGCCCGCATTGACGGTATTGCCAAGGTCGCTTACCCCCTTTCCTCCGCAGCCGATCTGGGCGAAGCGGAACACTTTGGTCTCTTGGGATCGGGCGGGAATCGCGGCTCCGGCCGCCGCCATGGCGGTGGCTCCGATAAAATGGCGACGGGTCAGGGATGCGGTGGGTTTCATGGGCACTACTACTTGTGCGAAGCCGCCCACCGTTCAGGATTTCTCGATTCTTTCGGGGTTGCTTGCGTCGGGAGCCCCTGCTAGCGGATGGGTGTCCCCCCGCGTCCCCGCCCCCCGTATGCCACTGCTGCTCTTCGCCCTCGGAATGCTCCTCGTCCTCGGCGGGATTCTCGGGCTTCGCCTGCATCCGTTTTTGGCACTGGTTATCGCGGCGGTCGCCATCGCATCGCTCACGCCGGACGACGCGCTCGAGTCCTACGCGGCATCGCAGGTCGCGGCCGGCAAAATGGAGCCGGGGGCGGCCGCCGCGCTCACCAAAAGCTCGCCGCCATCCCGCGTCGTCGCCGAGTTTGGCGACGCGTGCGGCAAAGTCGGTATCATCATTGCCATGGCGGCGATCATCGGGCAATGCCTGCTAGCTTCGGGTGCCGCCGGACGGATCGTCGAGGCGGTGCTCGCCCTGTTCGGGCAGGCGAGGGCCGCGCTCGCCTTCATCACATCGGGATTCGTCCTCGCCATCCCCGTCTTTTTCGATACCGTTTTCTACCTGCTGATGCCGCTCGGACGGGCGCTCTATCAGAAGACCGGGAAGAACTACCTGCTCTACGTGCTCGCCATCGTCGCCGGCGGGACGATGGCGCACTCGCTCGTCCCACCGACGCCCGGCCCGCTTTTCGTCGCGGGCGAACTCGGTGTCAGCCTCGGCGCGATGATCCTCGGCGGGCTCGCCGTGGGAGGGGTGGCCGTCGTATTCGGCTACTTTTTTGCGGTGGTCGCCAATTCCCGACACACGGTGGTTCCCGACAGCGGATCGCCGGGCATGGCTCCGGCCCCGGTTTCGCTCGACCACGCTCCCCCGCTCTGGCTCGCCCTGCTTCCCGTCCTCCTCCCGGTGGCGCTCATCGCTCTCGGGACGGTGCTCATCCCCCTCGCGAAGGAACTCCCCACCCCCCCTTCGTGGCTCCCCGCGGTCCGATTCATCGCCGACAAAAACATCGCGCTCACCGCGGCTGCCCTCCTCGCCCTCCTGATGGTGGCACGGACGAAGCGGGGCGGCGAATCGACGGCCAGAACGGAGGTGGGCACGGCGCTGGCATCGGGGGCTACCATCATCCTCATCACCGCGGCCGGAGGGGCTTTCGGGGGGGTGCTTCGACAGACGGGAATCGCCGCCAGCATCCAAGAGTTCGCCGGTGCGGCACAGCTCTCGGTGCTCCCCCTCCTCTTTCTTGTCACCATGCTAGTGCGCACTGCCCAGGGTTCAGCCACCGTGGCCATGATCACCGCCGCGCCCATCGCCAAAGCGTTCCTCGACTCCGGCGACCTCGCCTTCCACCCCGTCTATCTGGCCCTGGCCATCGGTTGCGGGTCGAAGCCCATCCCTTGGATGAACGATTCCGGCTTCTGGGTAATCACCCGCATGGCCGGCCTCAAAGAGTCCGAGACCCTCAAGTTCGTCACGCCGATGATGTCCCTCATGGGCGGCGTCGGGCTCGTCGCCACGATGATTTTCGCGTTTTTGGCCCCCATGCGCTAGCCTGCCGACCGCCCATGTCCGACCGCCCCGATCTCCGCTCCGCCCGCTGGTTCGCCCCCGACGACCTCCGCTCATTCGGCCACCGCTCGCGCGCCAAACAGATGGGCTGGGACACGGCCGACTGGGAGGGCAAACCGGTCATCGGCATCCTCAATACCTGGTCCGATCTCAACACCTGCCACACCCATTTCAAGATCGTCGTCGAACAGGTCAAGCGCGGCATCCTCCAGGCCGGCGGGATGCCCGTGGAGATCCCGGTCATGTAGGTGGGCGAGACCTATACCAAGCCGACCTCGATGCTCTACCGGAACTGCCTCGCCATGGAGGTTGAGGAAACCCTGCGCTGCAACCCGATCGACGGCGCGGTTCTCCTCGGCGGCTGCGACAAGACGACACCGGGACTCCTGATGGGCGCGATCTCCATGGATCTGCCCGCCGTCTACGTCCCGGCGGGCCCCATGCTCCGCGGGAACTGGCACGGGCAGACCCTGGGCTCCGGATCGGACGCCTGGAAGTACTGGGACGAGCGTCGCGCCGGCAACCTCAGCGACGAAGAATGGGCGGAGATCGAAGGCGGCATCGCCCGGTCCCCCGGCGTCTGCATGCCCATGGGTACCGCCGCCACGCTGACCGCCCTCGCGGAAGTTCTCGGGTTTTCCCTCCCCGGCGCGTCATCGATCCCCGCGGTCGATGCCAACCACCAGCGCATGGCCACCCAATCGGGACGCACCGCGGTCGAAGCCGTGCTCGCCGACCGCAGGCCGTCCTCACTCATCACGCGAAAATCGTTCGAGAACGCCGTCACGGCCGATATGGCCATCGGGGGGTCCACCAATGCCATCGTCCACCTCGTCGCCCTCGCAGGACGGGCGGGCGTCGGATTCGGCCTCGACGACTTCGACGCCATCTCGAAACGTACCCCTTTCGTCGCCAATATCCGCCCCTCCGGCGAGTTCCTCATGGAGGATTTTTACTACGCCGGCGGACTTCTGGCTTTGTTAGAAACCATCCGCCCGCTCCTCCACACGGAAGCCGCCACGGTCAACGGCAGGACACTCGGCGAGAATATCGCCGGGGCCGAAGTCTACCGGCCCGAGGTGATCCGCACGCTCGGTCAACCGCTGAAAGACTCCGGTGGCACCGCTGTGCTCCGCGGGAACCTCGCCCCCGACGGAGCCGTCATCAAGCACACCGCCGCCACCCCGGAACTGCTCACCCACACCGGGCCGGCACTCGTCTTTGCCAACTACGACGATATGGCCGCACGCCTCGACGATCCCGACCTCCCCGTCACGCGCGACTCGGTGCTCGTCCTGCAATCGGCCGGCCCGCAGGGCGCGCCCGGCATGCCCGAGTGGGGCATGCTCCCGATCCCCAAGAAGCTGCTCAAGGATGGCGTCCGCGACATGGTGCGGCTCTCCGACGCCCGGATGTCCGGCACCAGCTACGGGACTTGCGTCCTCCACATCGCTCCGGAATCCCACGTCGGCGGACCGCTGGCCCTCGTCCGGACCGGCGACCTCATCACACTCGATGTCCCCAACCGCGTGCTCAACCTGGATGTTTCCGAAGACGAGCTCGCCGCCCGCCGCGCCGCCTGGACGGCGCCCGCCTCCCATTATGCCCGCGGCTACGGCCGGCTCTATATCGAGCACGTCACGCAGGCGAACCTCGGCTGCGATTTTGATTTCCTTCACCGGGGTGCCCCGACCCCGGAGCCCGCCATCCACTAGTATCCATGCAAACCACACCCGTCACCGCCGCGGATCTCGCCGCTTCCGTCATCGCCGTTCCCCCGCTCTGCCGCCGGGACGACCTCTCCATCGACCACGGCGAGAATGCCAAGCTCATCCGCCACATCGAGTCCGGCGGCGTCCGCATCCTCCTCTATGGGGGGAATGCGAACCTCTACAATATCGCCCCATCAGAGTACCCCGAGCTACTGGCCATGCTTGCGGGACTAGCGGGGGCCGAAACTCTCGTCGTTCCCTCCGTCGGCCCGTTCTTCGGGACGCTGCTCGACCAGGCGATCACCCTCCGGGACTTCGACTACCCCACCGCCATGATCTTGCCGACACTCTTTCCGGCGACCACTGCAGGCGTGGCCACGGCCGTCCGCAAGTTCGTCGAGCGCGCCGAGATTCCCGCGGTGCTCTACATCAAGGAGGAGCGCTACATCAGCCCGGAGGCGGCCGCGGCACTCGTCGATGACGGCCTGATCTCGTTCATCAAGTACGCCGTTGTTTGCGACGATCCCGCCGATGACCCGTTCCTCGCCAAGCTCACCGGTCTCGTCGATCCGGCGACGATCGTTTCAGGAATCGGCGAGCAGCCCACGATCGCCCACCTGAAGAAATTTGGACTCAACGGCTTCACGTCCGGGTGTGTCTGCGTGAACCCCGCGAAATCGATGGGTGTCTTGGCCGCCCTCAAGGTGGACGACCTCGCGACCGCCAAGGCACTTATCGCCGATTTCCACCCGCTGGAAGACCTTCGCAACAACCACGGACCGATCCCCGTCCTCCACCACGCGGTGGCCTGCGCGGGCATCGCCAAGACCGGCCCCATCTATCCGCTGCTTTCCGATCTGCCCCCGGATCTGGTCGCTCCGATCTCCATCGCCGCGAGGGAGCTGGTCGCCTCAGCCTAGCCGAGAGGGATCGCGCCGGCCATTATGTCCGCGACCACCAGATTTACCTCGCCCTCGCCACCGTCCCATCGTCGAGCAGCCGGAGGCACTCGATGAACCCGGTCGCAAAATCTTCCGGCGAGCGCGCGACCCAATCCCGGATCATGGCGAGAGGAAAAAATGATCCCGTCTCGATCTCGCTGCCCGGCCAGCGGATCTTCTTCGCTTCTCCACTCGCCCGATAGAGGGTGACAAACTCATGACCGGTGGCCTCGCACGCCGCGATCTTCCCGAGCTCCGTCAGTTCGCCGCCGTCGATCCCGAGCTCTTCGACAATCTCCCGCCGCGCCGCCGATGCGTAGTCTTCGCCGGCATCGAGATGCCCGGCGGCACTGCTGTCCCAGACTCCCGGGTGAGCGTCTTTCAGGTGCGATCTCTTCTGCAAAAACAGCTCTCCCGTGCGGTTGAAGACGAAAATATGAACGGCGCGATGGCGTAGCCCCTCCGCGTGAACGGTCGCCCGCGGTGCCTGGCAAATTACGGTGTCTTCCGCATCGACCACATCGAAGACCTCCCCGCCGCTCTGGGGCAGCGCCTTGAGGGGATGGTCGTCGTAGAGGTTGGCCAGCGCCACCCAACCGGTCAGCGGCACCTCCTCGGCGCGCACCGATTCGGCGACCCCGAGCGCCTCCACCACCTCCGCCCACGGGACCGGCGGCTCGGGGAGCAGCTTCCTCAGCTGCTTCCTCCGCTGCGAAAACCCCTGGCGGACGAGCCGGTCGAACAGCTTCTCGTCGAATGTCCCGAGCTCCGCACGCTCCCGCGGCTCGAACACCAGCACGGCCGAATCGACGTTCGGACGCGGCCAGAACACGTTCGGGGGCACGATCTTGGCGATCCGGGGCACCCAGCGCACCTGCATCCTCAGAGTCAGCGTTCCGTAACGCTTGCTCCCGGGCTCCGCACAGATCCTCTCGGCCACCTCTTTCTGCACCATGAAAACCGCCCGGGACACCGGCGATGGGTTCGCAAGAAAATTGCGCATGATCTCCCCCCCGGCCGAGTAGGGCAAGTTCCCGATCACTTTCACCGGGCGCTCGGCGAAGAACCGTCGCACGTCGAAAGTGACCGCATCGGCTTCGATGACCTCGATCCGATCGGTCTCCGATGCCCGCTCGGCGAGACGGGCCGCTAGCCGACGGTCGCGCTCGA
>CAZKYJ010000118.1:0-9736 GCA_964556355.1 uncultured Verrucomicrobiales bacterium
CGAAACGCTCCCCCAAGACGGTGCCAAAACCGCCCATTTCTGCAGCATGTGCGGGCCGACTTTCTGCAGCATGAAGATAAGCGACGAGGTGCGCCAGTATGCGGCCGAACACGGTCTCGAGACCGAAGAGGCCATCGAGGCGGGCATGGAGGAAAAAGCGAAGGAGTTCGCCAAAGCGGGTGGCGAGATTTACTCGTAGGAGCCCTCTCTACACCTACTGCTTAGCAGCAATAGATATCGCCCGGCCACCATCGGGAGGAAGCCGCCGCATCACGTCGACTGTCCAGGCCTATACCCCGCCGCCGTCTTTCGTTGCCGCGGACGAATTTCACGACCGTCCACCCGGTTCAAAACGCCCCCTCCCCGTTCGCCTGCGAGGGCAGGGCACCTTTGAACCCGCTACTTGGATTGCCGGCGCCCGCAAACCCACCGGCCACCCCCTTGTTTCCTAGACCTCCGGATCGGTCTGGTCTATTCTCGCCTCCATGGCACGTGAAGACCTGAGTACCGAACAAAACGCGCTCTGGGAAATGGTCGCGGAGCGCCGTGTTCCCGGGGCGGATACCGCCGCCATCGAACGGCGCATCTGGGAGACTTTCGGCGCCGAATGTGCCATCATGTTCACCGATCTCTCCGGGTTCTCGCGACGGGTTGCCGAGTTCGGGATCATCCATTTCCTCGAGGTGATCCTGGAGCATAAGAAACTGCTCCTTCCCCTCGTCGCGGCGCACGGGGGCACGATGATCTCGCTCGAGGCCGACAGCTTTCTCATCACGTTCCCCGACGCGGTGAAGGCGCTGAACTGCGCGTTGGCCATGGAGTCGGCGTGCGCGCAGCACAACGTGTCACGCCCGCCGGAAGAAGCGTTGCTCCTGTGCGTCGGCCTCGGTTTCGGCCAAGTCCTCAAGATCGGGGACACCAATGTTTGGGGCGCCGAGGTCAACGCCGCCAGCAAACTGGGGGAAGACACCGCCAACTCTTTCGAAATCCTCGCTACCGGCAGCGCCAAAACCGCGATCGAAGCGGGCGCCGACGCGCTGTCCCAACGGGTGAGTTTCGTCCCGATTGACTTCGTCCCGCCCGGTGCCGCCAGCGCCCACCGGATCGTTTACGAAATCTCATGACAGCCGTGGGGACCCTGCGGGCACACGGACTTTTTTCGCCCCTTCGTCCAGCTCAACAACGTAGCGCTTCCCAACATGACCACCCGCATCCTAGCTCCGATCGCCGCCCTCTCTCTCTTGCCCACCCTCGCCGGTGCTGACTGGCCCTCCTGGCTAGGGCCGCACGGTGACGCCGTATTGACCGAACCCGGGATCCTTGAGGGCAACCGGTTCCCTTCCGATGAGCCGGAGGTGCTCTGGCGGACCGCAACAGGTCTCGGCTACTCCGCCCCCGCCGTCGCCGAAGGCAAGGTGTTCCTGGCCGACTACGTGAAAGACGATGGAGAGATCGCCAACAATCCGGGAAGCCGCGTCCGGCTCCTCGGGCACGAGCGCGTCCGCGCCCTCGACCTGGCATCCGGCGAGCCGCTCTGGACCTACGAATATGCCCGGCCCTACTCGATCTCCTATCCGAGCGGCCCCCGCGCCATGCCCGTCTACGACGCCGGGAACGTCTTCTTCCTCGGGGCGGAGGGCGACCTCACCTGCCTCGATGCAGCGACCGGCGAGAAGCGTTGGTCGAAAGACTTCGCCGAAGACTTCGGTGCGGAAACGCCGATCTGGGGGCACTCGGCGACGCCGCTCGTCGACGGTGATCTTGTCTACTGTGTGGTGGGGGGCAAAGACGCCCACACGGTGGCATTCGATAAATCGAGCGGCGAGGAAAGATGGCGGGCGCTTTCAGCCCCGGAGCCCGGCTACTGTCCGCCGGTGATCATCGAGCCCGCCGAAGGGCACGGCGATCGCCAGCTCGTCATCTGGACGCCGCAGGAACTCGCCGGGCTCAGCCCGGCCACCGGAGAAGTTTACTGGACCCTCCCGCTCGTGCCAAAATATGGAATGGCCATCGCCGCCCCGCGGATCGATGCCGCCCGGACACGGCTGTTCGTCAGCGGAATCGGCCCGGTAGCCGCAATGATCCAGCTCGGGGACAACAACTCGGCCAGCATCGCGTGGCGCGGAACAACCAAGACGGCGGCCTACACCTCCAACAGCACGCCCATCATCGAAGAGGGTATCGTCTACGCCTGCGATATCACGAGCAGCGATCTCGTCGCATTCGCACTCGAGGACGGGGAGCACTACTGGGCGACGACGACACCCACCCTGGGAGAAAATCCCCCTTCTGGAGCCCGCCACGGAACGGCGTTCCTAACCAAGCACGAGCCCTCCGGCCACTTCCTGCTCTTCCGCGAAACCGGTGATCTCCTGCTCGCGGACCTCGACCAGAACGGCTACACCCAGCTCGATTCACTACACCTGCTGCAGCCGACCAACGAGGCTTTTGGCCGCCCGGTCGTCTGGACCGCGCCCGCCTTCGCGGACGGCTCCGTCATCGTCCGGAACGACGTCGAGATCGTCCGTGTCAGCCTCCGCGACCGCTAGTTCCGGCGGTGCGGCAAGATCGCCAAGGCCATCCCCGAAATCTGCGAACGCGGTACCGCGATTGCCCCCCGGACGAGCGCGCGAACCGAACCGTCCTGCCGTAACACGCAAGCTGCCGTTTCTCACGCTGGCGCAGATCACTCGTAGAATTTCGTTGGAGCGGAGGCTTCACCTGGCTCTTTCCCATCACTCCAATCGGGTTCCGAGACCGATGGTCGACCGGAGCGCTTCCACCAAGAAGCGCCCCGGTCGGATCGGCGGAGCGCCCCCTCAACCCGCCGGTAGATTGGATGCTCCCGGGAAAAGTGGACAATGATTCGGAGATGCTGATAGTGGAACTGTCCCCGCCCGATCCACGGCCGGCGCCACCGCCGAGAGGCGTGCGACCATCCGGGCTAGGGATCCCCCACCCCCGGGGCGTCGCCCGATTCCACCACCACCCGCTCGTGATCACCCCGCAACTCCACGCCGCCCTCGTCGCCGCCTTCATCCTCACGGTATGTCCCGCCAACGCGGAGCGTCCGAACATCCTCATCGTCCTCACCGACGACCACCGGTGGGACGCTCTGGGCTGCAAGGGTCACCCGTTTCTCCAGACGCCAAACATCGATCGGATCGCCTCCGAGGGTGTCGATTTCCAGAACGCCTTCGTCACCACGTCGCTCTGCTCGCCAAGCCGTGCCTCGATCCTAACCGGCCTTTACGCCCACAACCACGGTGTCGTCGACAATTACCACGCTGTCCGCGATGACCTCACGTTCTTCCCCGAGCTGCTCCAGGACGGCGGCTACGAAACCGCCTTCATCGGGAAGTGGCACATGGGGGACACCGACGAGAAGCAGCGCGGATTTGACCACTGGGTCAGCTTCGAGGGACAGGGGGTCTACGCCCACGCGGAGGGCACCCTGAAGGTCGAAGGACGCTACGTCCCCCAGGCCAACCGGACGGGGCTCAACGTCGATGGCGCACGCGTGCCCCAGACGAAATACATCACCGACGAACTCACCGATTACGCCTCGGCGTGGCTGGCCACGCGGGGAGAACGACCGTTCTTCCTCTATCTTTCCCACAAGGCAGTCCATGCCGATTTCCTCCCTCCGGACCGCTTCGCCTACCACTACGACGACCAAGCCTTCACCCCGCCGCCGACTCCCCTCGGCGCGCCGGAGCTGTTCACCGATGTGCCCCGCTGGGTGCGCGACCAGTTCAACAGCCGCCACGGAGCTGGATTCGCCTACTATACCGAGCTGGACCTCGCCCGCTACTACCGGCGGTACTGCGAGACGCTCCTCGCCGTGGACGAGAGCGTCGGAAAAATCCTCGACCAGCTGGAGGAGGCGGGCGAGCTCGGCAATACCCTCGTGGTCTATCTTGGGGACAACGGATTCCTGTTCGGGGAGCACGGCCTCATCGACAAACGGTGCGCCTACGAGGAATCGATGCGCATCCCGCTGCTCGCCCGCTGGCCGGAAGGGATGCCTCACGGGGCCAAAGTCTCCGAGATGGTCGCCAACATCGACGTCGCCCCTACCCTCCTTGACGCCGCCGGCATCCCCGCACCCGCGAACGTCGACGGCCGCAGCTTCCTCGCTCTGGCCCGGGGTGAGAAGACCGGATGGCGGGACGCCCTGCTCTACGAATACTACTGGGAGAGGAACTACCCCCAAACCCCAACGACCCATGCGCTCCGCGAGGAGCGCTACAAGTACATCCGCTACCACGGCATCTGGGACACCGACGAGCTCTACGACCTCGAAACGGACCCCCACGAGCGCCACAACCTCATCCACGATCCCGCGCACGGTGGGAGGGTGCTCGACATGAACGCCCGTCTCTTCGAGCTTCTCGCTGCCAGCCGCGGACTGCAGATCCCGCTCCTCGAGGATCGCGGGACCAAGTTTCTCCACCGCCGGCAAGGTGGCCCTGGAGCGTCCCCGTTTCCCGACTGGTTCTACCGCCCCCCGGGAACCGACGGGAGATAGCTTCGGAGACACTCAGCCCCCTCCCAAGCCACCGGTCTAACTCGCGATGGCGACGCCCGTTTGTGCTGGCAATCGGACGCCTTCCCGTGGACCGGTGTCCGCTAGAAAGTCATCGTAGCGGAGGACGCTGAGCTTGCGGTCGAGCGTCTCCACCACGGCGGTGAGCGATTCCACCCAATCGCCGGAGTTCAGATAGTGGGTCTTGCCGACCATCTTATCGTCCGGGGTGTGGATATGGCCGACGATGATCCCATGACAGCCGCGCTGGGCAGCGAGCATCTGGAGCTGCTCCTCGTAGCGACCGACGAAACTCACGGCAGATTTGACCCGGGATTTGATGACCTTGCTCAGGGAGAAATACTCTTTCCCGCGCAGGTGCCGCCATCTGTTGTAGATGCGGTTGAGCTTGAGGAGCGCCTCGTAGCCCACCGCACCTAGCCCGGCCACCCATTTGTGGTTGGTCGTCACGCTATCAAACCCGTCCCCGTGCACCACGAGGTATTTTCCGTACGGAGACTCATGAATGTGCTCGTTGACGATCTTCAGCCGATTGAAGTTCAGCGGCAAGAACCGCTCGAGGATATCATCGTGGTTCCCACGGAGATAGATCACCTCCGTCGACTCCTTCTCCATCTTCGCCA
This sequence comes from uncultured Verrucomicrobiales bacterium, assembly GCA_964556355.1. Taxonomy (GTDB): domain Bacteria; phylum Verrucomicrobiota; class Verrucomicrobiia; order Verrucomicrobiales; family DEV007; genus CAZKYJ01. Next base: position 5,173 of record CAZKYJ010000118.1, read on the forward strand.
GAACGATGCGCACGAAGTGGGTGTGTTCCGGCCTCCAGTTCACCCCGCGGCGCCGGAGGTGCCAGCCGTCGATGATATCACCGTTCAATACGAGCTTTTCGCAGCGCGTCCGCCGAAGGAAGTCGTTCACCTCATCGATTTTGCAGTCGGGCGTCCCCAGGTGGACGTCGGAGAGAAAGATGGTGCGGTAGCGTTGGATCTGGGTATTCATGGGATCGGAACATGGGGTCGGATGCCTCGTTGGACTGAAGGGGGCTCCTCCGTCGAGCCCTGGACGATCTCACGGAGGTCTTGCTCGAACTGCTGAATTACCGCATCCCAGCTCGTCCGCTCGGCCACCTGCCGCGCCGCCGCCCGCATGGCGGGGTCTCCCGAGAGCGCCAAGCTCTCCAGCGACTGGGCCACGAATGCGGTGGCATCTCCGAAGGCCGCTTGCAGACCATTCTCGGGATGGAGCACGTGCTGCGCGGATGCCGCATACTTGTAGCTCACGGTGACGAGCCCGCTGGACAAGGCCTCGAGCAGCACGTTGCCGAACGTCTCTGTCATGCTGGGGAAGAGAAAGATGTCGGCGCTGGCGTAGTGCCGTGCCAGGTCTTCGCCGTGCCGCATTCCCGCAAAGACAACCCCGGGGTTCGCAGCCTGGTACCCGGCGCGCCGGGGACCGTCCCCAACGATGACCAATCGGGCATCGGGACACCGGGCGCGCATCGCCGCGAAAGCGGTAAAGGCGAGGTCCAAGTTTTTTTCCGCCGCCACACGGCCGACGACGCAGACGACGGGTGCGCGCCCCCTGGCTCCCCATTCCCGCCGGAGGCCCTCGTCGCGCCGGCCGGGGTGGAACAGGTCGGCATCGACCCCGCGCCCGAGGAGGCGAACGTTGTGATAGCCCTCGCTGACCAGGTCCCGACCGATATCTTCGGCCGGCGCAAACGTGCAGTCGGCACGGTTGTGCACCGACTTGAGATACTCGGTGGCGAACCCTCTTAGGGCGCCCATCCGATAGTCGTCGACATAGAGTTGGTAGTTCGTGTGATAGCCGCAGACGACCGGGATCCCCAACGCCGCTGCGGCTTTGATGGCGGAGAGCCCGAGCGGCGATTCCGTTGCCACATAGACGATATGCGGGCGTTGCTCCGACCACAGCCGGGTCAGTTTCAGGCGGCAGGGAAGGCCGATGCGCAGCCCCCGGTATCCTGGGAACGGCACCGAGAAGATACGGGTAGTCTCCCCCCCGCCATCGACGTGGAACCCAGGTCGGATGACCGCCACCTCATTGCCGCTATCTCGTAGCGAGGTAACGAACCGGTGGAGGCTCTTGGCCACCCCGTTGACTTCCGGCGGGAATGTATCGGTTACGAACGTGATCCGCATAGCACAGGTTTCCTCTTTGCCGTAGGATGCGGAATTTTGAGCAGAATGATAGTTATCTTAGGTGCCAATTTCGTTGCGCATTGCCGCCGGCTTCCACGAGCCTATCGGAAGATGGTGTCGATCCCCATCGCGCTCTTGCGGGCGAACTTCGGGATGAGTTTCGGACGGGCGGCGCGGAGGGCACGGTATCCGATCGAGAGGAGATGGAGCGTCAGGATGCGATCGATCACCCGATAGCCCCTCTGGCGACGCGCGAAGAGGCCGAAGACGAGCCCGAGCGTGCGCCCGCTGACCTTGAATGGTTCAAAATCAGTCTTGATGCGGTAACGCGGGCGCCCCCCTTTCGGATACTTCTCCTTGTAGAGCCTTTTTGCCTCGAGAATGCGCGTCGGCATCGCGGCATCGAACGGCAAAAAGTAGTACTCGCGGGCCAGGGCGAAGAGGGCGAACGTATCGCGCATGAACTCGATGTCGTCGACAGGCAGCCCTGCCCGCTCGGCGAGCACCTTCATCCGTTCGATCTTGAGCAGCGCGGCATGCCCCTGGCGGACGCTGGTTTCACCGTCTTCGACGAAGTGGCGGTTCACCTTCCTTACCGAGTGGTTGATGAAGACGTTGTTCCAGTAGATCGAGAGCAGCGTGGGAATACGGATCCGGCGGAAGAAAAGTTTCTGCCGCGCGAATTCTTCGAGATAGAGCAGCTCTTTGACAACCTCCTCGGACAGTCGGAGCAGTTCGTGGGCCGCCACCCAATCGTCCCCGGTGTAACTCGCCCGGACGGCGCCCTCGACCGAATCCCCGTAACGGAAGATCCGGAGTGATACGGCCGCGTTGAGCTCTGTCCAGACTGACCCGACATCATCGAGAAACGCGAGCCTCCGGAAGGGCACCCACCCACCCGTCTGACACCAGACCGAGATACCGATCACACCGCTGGCCCCCTGGAGTTCGGCGGCGTAGTGGCCATAGTCGCTTCCGATGAACGAGGGGAACTCGCCACAGCCCTCGTACTCCCGGCGAGCCTGCAGCTCGATGATCTTCTGGTGGCGCGTCCGGAAAAAGCTACGGTTGAGCGGCAGGTAGCGAAAAAAGTCGCTCTCCCCATACTTCATGGAAATGACGAAGGCGTCGCTATCGATCCCTTCGAGGCTCTGGGCGAACGTCCCCCGGTGCCAGATCAGGTCCCCGATGCGGTGGGCACCGACCGTCCAGGTGCGGAGGACAAGCTTTCTCCGGTGCCGTTCGAAGACCGGGAGCAGCACCCGTAGGAACCGGTTGAGCTCCCCCGAGTTCCGCAGGACGAGCTGGCTACGAAAATGGTGCTTCACGTCGAGGCCATCGCTCTCCCCGATGCGCAGGATGACGCCGGCGATGTCGTCGAACTCGTCCAGAAGGTCGTCGAGGAGGATCTCGCAGAACGCGCCAGCCGATTCCGCAGCCCTGCCCAGCTTCTCCATCAGCGGCTGCGTGTACGACAGCACATCCATCGTCAGGAAGATGCGTAGGCCGTGCCGGCGGGCGATGCCGAAGAGTGCTTGAAACTCTTCCCGGCAGACGGCGATAATCCGGCGGGTTTCGCTGTCATAGAGGTCGCTGTCTGCGAGATGGGCGACATCGTCCAGGGTCACCGCGTTATAGCCGAGCGCGGCGACCCGGTCGCAGAAGGCCTCGAAATCGATCCTGATCTGGTCGAACCGGGTGAATCGCTTCGCCATTTCCTCCGGGCCCCCACCAAGCGGAAGCTGGTCGAACGGGATCTTCGACCAGTTGATCCTCCGGCCTTGCACACCTCGAAAAAAGGGGCCGATACCATCGATGAGAAAAAGTTCCATGCCTAGCTGATGGGGCGACGATACGGCGGCTACCCACCGGTGGGCAGCGCATTGCAGGTGACGATTCTGAAAGATAGCGCCGGTGAACGATCGGCCGGCGACCTACCGACCGATGACCCGAAGGGCCGTGTCTAGGCCGCATTTCCACGCGCCTTCGATACGCGAGCCGCCCAGGGCGTCGCCGGAAAGATACACTCCGGGACGGACTTCCGAGGCATCCGGATCGAGCCGTTCCCTCCCGTCTTGCAGGCGCGCGTAGCGCCAACGGTGCGCGAAGACGCCCACGGAGTGAGCGCCTCCCATCGCCCAGAGCGACTCCAGCTGTCGCCTGAGCTGCGGGGCGTAGGATTCGGGAGCTTCTTCGATGTTCGCCCGGCTGAATCGCTCGGAGGCCTGGACGACGAAAACCGTGCGATCACCGGTGATCCGCCCGATCTTGTGGTTCTCGCACGCGCTCCACGCGAGGTCATGGGAACCACCGTGATCGACCCAGGCGTAGCGCAAGGCGGAATCGCCCGCGAAGACGCCCTCATATTCAAAGAAGGTGGTCAGGCAAGGGACGAAGGGAGCCGCCGACGGGTCGAGCCCGAGGAGCGCCGCGGCCTGGGGATACGGGCAGGTGACGACGACAGAATCGAATACTTCTCCGGCCACCATCCATCGCCCCCCCGAACATTTCTCGACGGCTCCGATGAACGACCGCATCCGGAGATCCAGACCGGCGGCGAGCGCCTTGCCGATCCGATTATTTCCCGGACCGTAGTAGTAGCGGGGTCCTTTCGGGGATGGAATCTCCGCCCCGGTTGCGAGGTCGAGGATCGGGCTCTCGATCGGCTGGATGTGCCCCCGATCGACGGCGGCCAACAGATCGGCGCGCACCCGGGGATCCGTCAGGGTGAAGTACTGTGCGCCGTGATCGACCACGTGCCCCTTCCACAGGCGGGAGGCGCAGCGCCCGCCGAAACTGCGACTCTTTTCGAAGACGGCGACCCGCAGCCCGGCCGCCCGCAGCTGCCGGGCGCAGGCCAGCCCGGCGATCCCCGCCCCGACGATTGCGACCGATCCTTGTCCCATGGGCGCTACCTCTCGCGCCGGATTCCCCCGGGCGCCACGCAAAAAACCCGCGGCGGCCACTCGGCCACCGCGGGTTTCGCGTTTCTGACTATCTTGGGAATAGCGGTTGTCTTACAACCTTAACCAGCAACAACAGTCTTAGAAGTTGACGCGGACACCACCGAGGTAGGTGAAGCCATCGTAGTCCGCGTCGCCACCGAGCGTAGACCACTCAACACCGGCCATCAGCTTGAGGTTGTCACCGCAGATGTAGTAGTTGAGACCGGCGTAGATCGCGTGGTAGT
>CAZKYJ010000119.1:0-9705 GCA_964556355.1 uncultured Verrucomicrobiales bacterium
CGACGGCCCGGCCGGCGAGATGGAAGTCATCAGCGCCAGGATCAAAGCGGCCGACGGCGGCAGAGTAATCGATGCCAGCAAGGTGGAGGTGCAAGTCTACGCTTTCGATGTGGTCGACGGCGAGTATCTCGAGCCGAGCGCCTGTGACGAGCCGGTGGTCGAGTGGGTGAGCGTCCTCCCCGATTGGACGACTTCGCCGGTCGAGGCGGTGGAGATCCGTTACGCGCGCCCGGAGGCGACACAGGAGGAGGAAAAGGCTTTGGGCGAGCGCACGTTCTACGGACATGTCGTCCGGGTGCTCTACGATGGGGAGTTTGCCGACGTGGCCTCCGAGCCCGCGCGGCTCGACCGCGTGCTCTACCAGTTCTACCCGGTACGGGGACGATGAGGTTGGGGCGCGCCACCCGGTGCCTGGCGCGTCTGGCGGTGGCCGTGACCGTGGCCGTGACCTTTGCCCGGGCGGCCGGGGATACCTTCGAGTATGTCCCGGCGCCGCCCGACAACCCGCTCAAAGGATTCGTTCCCTATGCTGCCGATCGCGGCGATGACGCCTTTCCGCACTCGATGGAGTTCTCGTATTTTGCGCTCGGCGATCTGATGGCGGGCGACGATTCGTTCACCTGGGAGCCGCTCGATAAAAAACTGGCCGAGGTCGCCGGCCGCGGCCGCCAGCTGGTCTTCCGCGTCTATCTCGAATATCCCGGCAAGCCGACCGGCCTGCCCGACTACCTTGCCGACGGGGGCGTCGGGATGGTCACCTGGGAACGCGATGGCGCGGTGAACGTCACCCCGGACTACGAGGACCCGAAGCTGCGATCGGCACTTGGAAGGTTCGTGCACGCGCTGGGCGAACGCTATGACAGCGACCCCCGGATCGGCTACATCACCGCGGGATTACTCGGGCTCTGGGGCGAATGCCACAACTACCCGAACGAGGAACTTTTCGCCTCCCGCGAGGTTCAGGAAATGATCGGCGGGCGACCCGAACACCCTGGTCGCTGCGGGGGATATGGCCGGGTGAGAAGCGGGTTTGGAAGGGCGAGTTCGAATTCGGCGATGGTACGGTGGGCCTGCGTGTGGCCAACCCGATGTCCGGGGGGAGGTCTCTGCGTTTTGCGAACCGGGAGCAGGTCGGTCGTTGGTTGGTGCTGCGCGAGTGACCGGATCGGGGGAGCCGACCGGTATCTACCGGTGCCCGCCGTCGGGAAAGAGACCGCTGACGCCTTCCTCGCTGGCCGCGCAGATTCCGCGCTCGGTGATGAGGGCGGTGACCAATCGCGCGGGGGTGACATCGAAAGCATAGTTCCCCAGGGGGGTGCCGTCGGGAACGATCGCGAACTCACCGACCGAGCCGTCGGCCCCGCGTCCTTCCAACCGGGCCACCTCGGCGCTGTGGCGCTCCTCGATCGGAATCTCCTGCACGCCGTCGCGCATCCGCCAGTCAAAGGTCGAGGAGGGGAGGGCGACATAAAACGGGACGTCGTTATCTTTGGCAGCGAGGGCTTTGAGATAGGTGCCGATCTTGTTGGCGACGTCCCCGGTGTGCGTGGTGCGGTCGGTGCCGGTGAGACACAGGTCGACCTTGCCGTGCTGCATGAGGTGGCCGCCGGCGTTGTCGACGATGACGGTGTGCGGGACGCCCTCGTTGGCGAGCTCCCATGCGGTGAGGCGGGCGCCCTGGTTGCGGGGGCGGGTCTCATCGACCCAGACGTGGACCGGGAGGCCGGCGCGGTGGGCGGCGTAGATCGGCGCGGTGGCGGAGCCGAAGTCGGTGAAGGCCAGCCAGCCGGCATTGCAGTGGGTGAGGATGTTCACCGGTTCGCCGGGCGCCTTCTTCTCCGCGAGCGTGCTGATGAGCGGAAGGCCGTGCTCGCCGATGGCCTGGCAGCAGGCGGCATCCTCGTCCGCGATGGACTCGGCCTCGGGGAGTGCGGCCTCACGGCCGTTGGCGCGGATGGCAGCGAGCACCCGGTCGACAGCCCAGCGGAGGTTCACGGCGGTGGGGCGGGCGTCGGCGAGGCGGGCGGCCTCGGCCTCGATATCGCTCCCCGGATCGCGGGCGATGAGCGCCATCCCGTAGCCGGCGGTGGCACCGATACATCCCGCTCCGCGCACGTGCATGTCGGCGATGGCGACAATAACGTCATCGACCGTGGTGAGCGTTTCGATTTCGAAGGCGAACGGGATCTTTCGCTGGTCGATAATACGGACGGAACCGGCTTCGAACCAGACGGTGCGGTAGTGGTGGTCTCCGACGTGCATCTTCAACTCAAGTCACGGAAAATTGGCTTGTCATCCAGCGGGGTTGTGAGAAATGGTTAGATGCCGCCTGGGGGGAATCCCCGCCTTTTTTGAGCGGCAAGCAGTTAAACCCCACCAACCTACGATGACACAAGTCAATCTTGATGATAATGACGAACTCGGCACGGCCGCGGAGCCCGCAACCCTCGAATCGCTCGCGGAGAAAGTCTCATTTTTGGAAGCTCGCATCACGCAGCTCGAAGACATCCTGAAGCGGGATCACGAGCTCTTGGAGCAGGATCACGAGCAGCTAGAGCGCGACCACGAATTGCTCGAACGCATCCGCGAAGGGACGCGCGCCCAGCGCCGCGCCGCCGAGACGCCCCTCGGACTGTAGGATAGTCGGCGACCGGCCGGCCCCGCCCACTAGCGGATAAAAGTGTCCGCCCCACCGCGCGACCGGACGCTCCCGTCGTCGCCGAGGGTGAGTTGCGTCCCGGGTGCGCGCCCGATGCTCGACAACCCACCGGGGAGTTCCCAATACAGGTTCCCGGAGAGGACGAGGCCTTCGGCCGTTGATTCGGCGCGGTCGGCGGCGGCCAGGACGAGCGTGCCTGGCACGACCGGCAGAACGATGATCTCCCCGGAGAAGGCCCCATCGACCCGGGTGCGGGCGAACACCTGGTAGCGACCGCCCACCGTGGTCGCTTCGGCGTCCGCGTAGCCGGCGCGCCGGGCGGCGATGGCGTCAGACCACTCGGCCCGGCGGCCGAGGAACGCGGCGACCCGCTTTTCTTGGCTGGCCCGGTTCGTGGCGACCATCCGCTCGCGGGCCAGCGCGTCCTCGGGGGTGGCGGTCGCCCTGACCGTCTCGACCCGGGACTGGGCCGTGCCGCAGGCCGCCAGCCACAGCGCGACCACCGCGGTGAGCGCCGCCGCTCTCACACCCCGGTGTTCGGGTAGCTGCCGAGGATCTTGACGAGAGAGCAGTGTTTGCCGAGCTCTTCGAGAGCGGTGACGATGCGTTCGTCCTCGCAGTGGCCGAGGACGTCGACGAAGAAAAAGTATTCCCAGTCCTGGCGTTTCGACGGGCGGCTCTCGATCTTGCTCATGTTGATGGCGAACTCGTTGAATGGCTTGAGCGCGTTGTAGAGCGAACCGGGTTCGTTGCGTACGCTGAACATGATCGAGCTGCGGTCGTTGCCGGTGGGGGGGCAGGTATTCTCGCTGAGGACGAGGAAGCGGGTCGTGTTGGTGGCGCTGTCCTGTACGGCCTCCTCGAGGACGTCGAGACCGTGGAGCTCGGCGCTGAGGGCGCCGCCGAGGGCAGCTGAATTGGGCGTTTCCGAGGCGATCTGCGCGGCTCGGCTGGTGCTGGAGACCTCGACGAGGTCGACGGTTGGGAAATTCTGGTTGAGCCAGTGCTTGCACTGGCCGAAAACCTGTGGGTGCGAGTAGATCGTGCGGATATCCTCGCGGTTCTCCTTGGACATGAGGGCGTTCTCGATGCGCAGGAGGATCTGGGCGCAGATTTTCAGCGGGCTGTCGGCGAAGAGGTCGAGCGTGTGATTGACCGCGCCCTCGGTGGAGTTCTCGATGGGGACGACGCCGTAGTCGGCCTTGCGGCGCGCGACGCGGTCGAAAACTTCCTCGAAGTTCGGCTGGGGGGCGTAGGCCACGCTCTGGCCGAACTTGTTGATGGCGGCCTGGTGGGTCCAGGTGCCTTCGGGGCCGAGGTAGGCGATGGTCAGGTTCTCCTCGAGGGCGAGGGCGGCGGACATGATCTCGCGGTAGATGGCGCGGATCGATTTCTCCGGCAGCCGCCCCTCGCTTTTGGCGATGAGCCCCTGGAGGAGCGCCTCTTCGCGCTCGGGGGCATAGATGGCCAGGCCTCCGGCCTTTTTGATCTCGCCGACGTGGTGGACGAGATCGGCGCGGGCGTTGAGGAGCTTCAGAAGCTCGCTGTCGATGGCATCGATCTGTTGGCGGATGTCGTCGAGGTTCATGACGGGGTTTCCTCGGGTTCTTCGTCGGGTGAATCTGCCGCGGATTCTGCGGGCTCGGCATCATCGTCCGAGATCGCGGATTCGTCTAGGTCGGCGGATCCGTCCGGCGCCGCCCCGGCGACGACGCCTGCGCTGCCGGCGTTCCCGGACGCGGGATCCCCGGGCTCGACGCCGGCGGCAGCGGGTTGCTCGGCAGGCAGTTCGCCCTGCGTGTCCCCGCTCTCCCCGCCTTCGCCGGCCGGCTCTTCGGCCACCGGTTTCTCCGCCTCCGGCTCGGGCAGTCTGGCGGCGCGGAGCTCGGCGGAGTTCGGCAGGTCATCGACGCTCCGGATGCCGAAGTGCTCGAAGAAAAGCTCGGTCGTCTCGTAGAGGAGCGGGCGCCCGGGGAGGTCGGCGCGACCGGCAATGCGCACGATATTGCGGTCGAGGAGCTTTTGCATGACGCCATCGACACTGACCCCGCGGACGGCCTCGATTGCGGCTTTGGTGATGGGCTGCCGGTAGGCGATGATGGCGAGAGTTTCCAGGGCCGGGGCGCTGAGGCGCTCCGGCTTCTTGTCGGGGAAGAGCTGTTTGAGCCAGGGGGCGTAGGGCGCGCGGGTGAAGAGCTTCCAGCCCTCGGCGCGCTCCAGGAGCTTGAAGGCGCGGCCGGTGGCCGCGTAGTCGGCGTTGAGCTCGCGGATGGCCAGGGTGACCTCCTCCTCGATAATCTCGGCGAAAGCCAACTCGGGGCGGCCCGTGGCCGAACCTGGGGCAACTCCGTCGCCGTCGTCCCCTTCGGCATCTCCCTCGGTGCGGGGCTCGGCTTCGCCGGCGTCCTCGTCGTCCGGGGGCGCGACATTGCCTTTGCCCGCTTTCTCCGCAGCTTTGGCGAGTTTCTCGGCGCGTTCCGCTTCTTCCTCGATGGCACGTTTGGCAGCGCCGCGCAGGCTATCGACGATCTCGTCCGAGCGCAGGGGTTCCGGCGACGCGAGCAGGAGTGCCTCGATCACCTGTTTGAGTTCGATCTCGGGCGAGTCGGCTGCGTCGGGGGTTTCGGCGGTGTCGGGATTGGAATCCATCAGATGGGGAAAAAACGGGCGGCGTTCGGCGAAATTGCGGGGCACAATCAATAGCCGGAAACGGCGCTCCTGCTAGGAGAGTTCGCTACGGATCAGGAGGATTTCCCCGAGCATCGTCTCTTGCTCGATGGAAAACTGCCGGATTTTGATAAGTTCTAGGAGGGCAACAAAGGTCACGATGACCTCATCGCGGGTGCTGGCCTCTTCGAAAAGGGCGCTGAAATTGATCTGCTCGCCCGGCTTTACTTTGGCCATGAGGAATTCGATTTTGTCGGCAACGGTGAAGCGGTCGTCGTAGATCTCGCCGAGGTCGGCCTTTTTCTCGAAGCGGTTGAGGACTTTCTGGAAGGCGCGGATGAGGTCGAAGATGCCGACGTTGGGCATGGCCTCGGGTTCGGCGTCGGACGTCTCGTCCTCGGGGAGGTCGGGGACGGAGGCGTAGACGCGCTCTTGTTCCATGGCGCGCAGCTGGAGGTAGCCGGCGGCGTCCTTGAATTTTTTGTATTCGATGAGCTGCCGGATGAGCTCCCAGCGGGGGTCCTCCTCCTCGGCCTCGTCCTCGGGGGGCTGGACGGCTTTGGGCAGGAGCATGCGGCTCTTGATGTACATCAGGTTGGCGGCCATGACGATAAACTCGCTGGCCAGGTCGATGTTGAGCATCTTGAACGTCTCGACGTAGGCGAGGTACTGCTTGGTGATGCGTTCGATGGAGATGTCGTAGATGTCTACCTCGTCGCGCTTGATGAGGTAGAGCAGCAGGTCCAAGGGTCCCTCGAAGATCTCTAGCTTTACCCGATAGTTGTCGTCCACCGCGCCGACCTAAGAGCCCTCCGCCCGCCCGCGCCAGAAAAATTCGCGATCCGGGCGCGGAAGGTTTCTCGGCTGGCGCGCCACCGGATGTTGCGGTACGTGTTCGCCCCCCGAATCCCCTCCGACCATGAAAGGCGACCGCGAACGCGAAGACGACACCTATACCTACAGCGATGCCATGAACGACTGGGCCTCGACCCAGAAGAAATCGTTCATCCGACGGACGCGGGGAACACTTTTCCATCCGTCGCCGGATCTCGTGGGTTTCGCGCGCGTCTTTGGCTACATCTGGCGGGTCGGGCTGCTCGGGGCTGTCCTGGCCGTCGTCTGGCTGTTGGGGGTTCGCGCGGTGCTCAAGAGCGAGGGATTCGCCGACCGGTTCGCGGAGGCGGCCGTGGGTGCGGTGGGTGCGGAAAGTGCGAGTTTCAACGACTTCTCGTGGAAATCCGGGAACGCGACCAGCCCCTACTTCGAGATGACCGGCGGGGAGTCGAGCGCGTTCCACCTGATCAAAGGTTACTACCTGAGGGTGGAGGACGGGTTTTGGAAGGTCTTCGGCTCCGAGTGGCCACTGGGCGACGTCACGATCGACCAGCTCTTCGTCCAGCTCCGCTCCGGGGGGATCGGTCAGATCCCTGATCTACCGCCGGCACTACCCGACCCGGATGCGCCGCCACCGTCCGACCAGGCACCGTTCCGCTTCACCCCTGGTAGCGATCCGGGGGACTCGGGCGCATCGGTGGCCCCGCCCCTTCCCGCTGGCGGTCGAGTGGGCATCGCCGGGTGGCTGCCGGGTCCGTCGCCGCGGTTTTCGACCGTGACCTACGGCGCGATCTCCGTCACCACCGCCGAAGTGCTTTGGGGGCTTTCCAACAACACGCGCGGGTCGCTCGATGGCCGCGGGGGCAGGCTGACGCGGGAGGGCGATCGCTGGGAGATTCTCTTCGAAGGGGGAACCCTGACGCAGAACTGGTGGCGCGGGCTGCAGATCGCCGCGCCGCTCAAAGTCACCGTCGACCGCGGGACGATCGCCCTCTCGCCGACGGCGCTGACGACGGCGCGGGGGGGGAGCCTCGACCTCTCGGGCACGGTCGAGACCGGGGAGACGCCGGAGCTCGATCTCGCGCTGACGCTCGCCGCCGTGCCGGTGCGGGAGATATTGGGTAGGGACTCGCCCATCGCCGGCATTGTCGATGGCACCATGGGGGGCTCCGCGACCATCACCGGATCGATCAATACCAGCGCGGGCGTCGTCACCCGGCTCGATGCCACCATGGAGAGCGGCGTCCTGCGCAGCGTCAACGTGCTCGAGCGGCTGTCGCTCGTCACCGGCTACGACCGGCTCCGCGGGCTGCCGCTCACCGGTGCCCATTTTGTTGTGAAAAGCGAGGGTGGCACCACGACCGTCAGTGATCTCACCCTGACGAACGACGGTCCGATCAGCCTGGCAGGCGCGTTTTCCGTCGATTCCGAGGGTCTCTACAGCGGCCATCTCGAGGTCGGCGTCGAGGCGGACCTCCTCGACCGCTACCCGGAGATCCGCGACGAGTTCTTCCAAGAACGTCCCGCCCGCGGCGCGGCGCCCGCCGGGTTCACCCTCCGCGTCCCGCTCGAGGGCACCTTCGGGGAACTCGGGGTCGACCTTGCCCGGCGGCTCCTGACGGCCTACCAGCACTCCGAGGGGGGGCGGTAGCGCCGTTAATGTAACCGGGCCGTTCGATTATTGTCCCTAAGCTCCCAGTTGCCGGATCGGCCGGCGGTTGCTAGTCTTGGGGATGAGAGTCCCAGCCCTTTTCTGCAAGGCGGTCACGGTCGGCACGGTGTTGTTCGCAGGTCTTGGCACGGCGCGGGCGATCACCATCGAGATCGACTACTCGCTAGACGCCAACGGCTTTTTTAACCAGGCGGGATCGCGGGAGGCGTTGCGGGCGGTGTGCGACTATTTCGAGAGCATCCTGACCGACAGCCTGGCGAGGATCGACGAAGCGGATTTCCCCGGTGTTTCGTGGACGGCGCGGGTGACCAGTCCTGCCACCGGGCAGACCGTGGAGTTTCCAGGCAAGGTCGTGCCCGCCGACGTCTATATTCTCTACGCCGGGGGTCGGGATATCGCGGCGGCGGGCAGCGCCGGGCCGAATTTCTGGGGTGCCAGCGGGAACCAGCAGTGGTTCGATCTCCTGCGGGGACGGGGCGAGCCGGGTGCCACCGCGACGCCGAGGACCGACTTCGGCCCTTGGGGCGGTGCGGTCGTTTTCGATTCCGGGCGGAGTTGGAATTTCTCGCAGACCGGTCCGGGGGCGGGGAGCAGCTTCGTGAGCATCGCCCTCCACGAGCTCGGCCACGCTTTGGGCATCGGAACCTCGGACTCGTGGAACACCTATGTCACGGGCGGGGGATTCACCGGCCCGAACGCCACCGCCGCGTTCGGTGGGAACGTCCCGCTCCAAAGCGGGGGCAGCCACTGGCAGGATGACGGACAGTGCGTCTTCCCCGACGGTCACGACCCGGACAATCCGCTCAATGTCCTCAGTCGCACCATCGCCCAGTTCGGTACCCCCGGGGGGCTCGACCAGATCGCGATCATGGATCCCAGTTCGTGTACCGCCGGCCCGAACCTCCGCGTCATGACCGAGCTCGACGTGGCCGGCCTGGCCGACGTCGGGTGGGAGGTGCCCGCACTCCTGCCGCCGCTCCCCGTGCTGGCCGCTACCCGGAACTCGGCCAACGGCAATTTTGCGCTCAGCTGGAACGCCGATCCGGCGCGCACCTACCAGGTGCAGGAGGCCACGGCCCTGGGAGGTTGGGCGAACATCGGCGCCCTGATCGCCAACCAGAGCGGCACCACGATGTTTACGGATACCAACCCTGCCGCGGGCGCGAACTTCTACCGGCTCCTGGTGGATCCCGTCGCCCCGTCGCCCCCGGTGGCGGCGGCGAGTTCCGATGGCCTGATCTTCCTCCAAACATTCCCGAGAGCGGTCGACGGGTGCGCGCTCTGCGAGCACGGCACCGCCCACTAATCGGGACCCGAGAAATGCCCCCCTTTCGCCTCGGCGGAAGGGGACTATAGTGCCGACCGCCATTTTCCCGGCGTATCCCGATTTCCGATGCACCACGTCTACATCCGCACCTACGGCTGCCAGATGAACGAGCGCGACTCCGAACAGGTCCAGCGCATGTTCCTCGAGCGCGGCGGCTACGCCCTGACCGCCGACGAGTCGGAGGCCGACGTCATCCTCATCAACACCTGTTCGGTGCGCGACCAAGCCGAGCAGAAAGCCCTCGGCAAGATGGGCATGATGGGCAAACACCGCCGTGAGAAACCCCACGTCGTCTTCGGCTACCTCGGCTGCATGGCACAGCGCCTGGGCTCGGAACTTTTCGAAAAAACGCCTCACCTCGATCTCGTCGCGGGCACCCAGAAGTACCACCGCGTGGTCGACCACGTCGATGGCCTGCTCAAGGCGCGCCTCGAGAAACAGATGGACGACCCCCGCTACACCAGCGGCCAGATTGTCGATGTCGGCGAGGAGGTCGCGTCGCAGAATACCATCCGCGACCACGAGCTGAAACCCGGCCAGGCCACG
>CAZKYJ010000120.1:0-9678 GCA_964556355.1 uncultured Verrucomicrobiales bacterium
CTCGATGGCGGAGATGGCTTCACGGACGACCTGCGCCTTCTCGAGGCTGAGCTTCCTGGGGAACCCTTCCTCGGCGTTCTCGAAATAGTGGACGGTGTCCTGCAGGTGCGGGATGACGCGCCGGGCGTGACTGCCGTAGCCCTGGAGCATTTTCATCACCGTGACGATGCGCTTCTGGCTTCCGTGCTTCTTCTGGTTGCGGGCGTAGTCGGCCAGGAGCTCGATGCCTTCGCTGACGTGGTGTTTGGCCAAGAGCTCGAGGCCGGCGGTCCGGATGCCGTTGGAGAACATGATGCCGCTGGGGGACGGCTCGGCGATGGCGCGGCGGATGGCGGGCAGGAGGGGTTCGAGCTGTTCGAAGGAGAGATTCTCGTAGACCGAGGAGAAGGCGCCGCGGGCGCGGCCGTCCTCGTTCTGCAGGCCGGCGCGGACGGCGGTGAAGAGGAGCTCGTGGTCGACGCCTTCGAGCGAGCGTCCCAGCAATCCGCCGCGGGAGCTGAAGAGGGAGAAGGAGAAGTAGCGCTGCTGCATGTTGCGGGGATCGTTTTCAATATCGGTGCTGGCGAGCTGGGCGAGCATGTCGGGGATCGCGGGGCGGGCGGGATCGCCGATGCCGGCGAGGGCGTCGGCGGCGAGGATGCGGAGCCAGAGGTCGTCGGCCCCCAAGGCGGCGCGGAGCGGCCCGACGGCTTCGGCGGCGCGGCCACGCTGGTGTTTGATCGCCTGGCAGGCGCCGTAGTTCGCCGGGAGGTCGGGTTCGTCGAGCAGCGAGACGAGCTGGCGGGCGACGTCGTCACGGCGCCGTGCCAGGGCTCCGGCGGCACGCTCCCGGACGACGGGTGACCAGGAGCGCAGCCGTCCGATGAGCTGGTCCGTGGTGAGGGCGTCGTAGGTGCTGGTGCGGTCCTTGTTCGACCAGCCGTGGCCGTCGGCGACGATGCTCCCGGCGGCGGCGCGGTCGAGGAGGGGGACGACCGATCCGGCTTTGCCGGTGAGATAGAGCTTCTTGAGCGGCAGGGCGTAGGCCAGGAGGTAGGCGCCGGTGGCGTCCCAGCTGGCATAGCTGTCGTCGCGCTCCTGCGGCGGGCCGAGGTGGGCGAACGAGCCGTCGTAGCGGCGGGCGAGGTCGAAGTAACGGGCGCCGAATTCCTGCATCCACGCACCCGAGGCCTGGGGGCCGGACTGCGCGACGGCGGGGAGCGACCACAGCAGGTTGAAGAAGTTTCCGGTGTGCCCGGTATCGCGCTCGGCACCATGGGAAGCGAGCGCCATGTGGGAGAAGAAGGTGGCGGCTTCGCGGTCGCCGAGGAGGTTGAAGAGAACCGCGGCCATCCCGCACTTTCCATTGTCCTCGTGGGTCTGGATCCAGGGGTCGTGATCGCCGTAGGGGACGGCGCCCTTGCCGACGTAGAAGCGGATCAGTCGGGTGCTGCGTTCGATGGCCCGGTCAACCGAGGGCTCGTCGACGCCGGCTTCTCTCGCGAGCGCGAGCGCGATCGTGAGGGGCACGCCGGGGGCGTTCATCATGCCGTAACCGAGGAGGCGGCCGTCGCCGCCGGCAAACCCGTGACCCCACGAGCCCACGATGCTCTGGCCTTCCGCGGCCTCGAGCGCGAGGCGTTTCATGCCGGGCACGACCGATTCGTCGCCGGTGGCCATGGCATATTCGGCGAGGAAGGTGATGACGTAGCCGTACCACCAGGTCGGGAAGCTTTCGGTCGAGTAACCCGCGGCCCATGCGGCCTCCCCCTTGACCAGAGGCAGGTAGTCCGGGTTTCCGCTGGCGAGGAGGGCGAGAGCGTTGAGGGAGCGGGTGATCGCGTTCGGGCGGGCGGGCGGGTTCTCGATGCCTTCGGCGATCCGCGCGCAGCCCTGCTCGAGGATGCGTTCAGATTTCGGGCAGTCGTAGGGCGCCGTCTGGCTGTAGTCGCCGAGGACCGGTAGCGCGAGCGTGACGCTTTCGCTCCGGCCATCGCGCCAGCGCACCAGGGGGAGGTGGCCTTTACCTTCCGCTTCCGACCGGGTGAGCGCTTCGCCGAACTCGGTGCGTGGATCGTGCTCGAACGGCTCTCCGGCGATGCCGAGTATGACGTCGCCGACCTTGAGGATCCCGTCGGCCGGAGAGTTCGGCTCGACCTTGGTGATCCGGATCTGGCGGGCATCGGTCGTGACCATCTTGTCGCTGAACATCCAGCCGCGGGCGCCGGTGGCCCCGAGGTTCCAGTCGTGGACGGCGCCGGCGGGAATGGGGTCGCCCGCGGTGAAGTCGGGGAGGGCGGCCGGACCGGCGGGGCCGGCGCCATGGCTCGTGGGGGCCAGGCAAGCGATGGCGAATAAAAGAATGTGGCGCATGGTGGTCGTTTTAGTGGGGCTGTTAGTGTGAGAGAAGCTCGACCATCGCCTCGCCCATGGCGAGGCCGACGTCCATGTAGGTTCGGGCGTTCCCGTTGTAGTGGCTGTTGGAAGCACCGCCTTGGCTGAGGGGGTGGGTGTAGACGGTGGAGACGTTGCCCTCGAACTCTGGATACCTCCCGGATCCGCCGTCGACGGCGAGCTGGGCATCGAGGATCAGCTTTTCGGTGCCCTCGGCGCTTTCTTTCGCCGTCTGGCCGAGGGTGGCGACAACGAATTTGGCCTGCGGTGCGGCGAACTCGGTGCGCAGGGTGTTGATGAGGTGGACGAGGTTCTGCTCGTAGCGCCCGGCGTGGGCCTCGTTGTAGCGGTCCTTGTCGCCCTGCCACCAGGCGAAACCGACGATCTCGTAGCCCCTCCCTTTCCAGTGGGGAAACTGCTCGTCGAAGTTGTCCAAGACCTCGTGGGCGGCCTGGAAGCAATCGTCGTACTGTTTGCCGGCGTACCAGTCGATGGGTTCGGGTTCGCTCCCCTTCTCCCAGGAGAGGGGGGAGTCCCTGTAGCCGGCGTAGACCGAGCCGTCGACCTCGTAGCGCTCGCTCCCGGGGGGAAGGAAGTCCCACCCGAGGGACCGGTTGCCCTGCGAGGCCTTCAAGACCAGCACCGGTTCCTCATGGTGGTCGCCGACCATCTTCCCGAACCCGAGCTCGGGTCCGATGCGGCCTCCTTCGACACCGAGCCAGCGGCTGCCGGTGGCGGCGATCACGCCTTTGTAGTAGACGTCGTCGCGGGCGATCCACCGGCCCGTTTCGTCCACCAGGTAGGGGTAGAGGCCCTCGTGCTTGACCAGAGTCGCGAGGGTGCCCGGCACATCGAGCCGGACGATCCACCCGAGCCCGTTCGCATCTTTGGTGAGGTAGGTGATCTTGAACGGTACCTTCACTCCGGCCTCAAGCTTGATCTCGGACCGCACGGCCTCCTGGCCGGGCTCCTGCCGGTGCACCACCTTGCCGTCGACCTCCATGATGTTGTGGGTGGAGCCCCCGTAACCGGGGCGGAACTCGTAGATCCCCGTTTCTTCCGGTTGGACAAAGCCGCGGGTGACGCGGGTGCCGCCGTCCGGGTAGGGGGTCGGGCTGGTGCCACCAAAGGCCTCGAGCCCGAGGGTCACGAGCGGCTTCATCGTCTCGTAGTCGGCTCGCGGATCGTAGTCGCCTGCGTAGACCGAGACGACCGGGTCGAGGAACTGTGATCCCCAGCGGCTACCGCCCCCGTCCACCTTGCCGGCACCGACCATGTTGGACTGGCCGGAGAGGATGTAGACTTTGACGGGTGCCGCGCCGCCGAGGGCGGCGGCGGTCGTGGCTAGGCTGAGCGTGGCCGTGAGGCACGCGGCGACGAGGGGCCGGGTGGGGATCATACTGGATTGTGGTGGGTGTGTTAGTTTGCGAGGCCCGCCAGCGCGGCGGCGAGGGGTTCGAGAGACCCGGGCCACTGATCGAAGGTGATGTGCTTGGCGTCGGGGATGTCGGGTTGGGTGATGCCTCCGACGAGGGTTTTGGCCGGTTGGGCGTAGAGGAACTGTACGGACGCTTGGCCGTAGGTCCGGGGCAGACTCCTGGCGTAGATCTCGAGCTCGGCGGCGTAGTCGGCGGGGTTTTCGCCGATGTTGTGCTCGGAGGGGAGCCAGATGACACCGGCGACCGAAATCGGGGTGAGGGGGCTGACGCACCAGTTGTAGGTATAGGTGGGGATGGTGTCGGTGGCCACGCCGTCGCCATTGCCGGCCTCCGGGAAGGCCGGGGCCCGGAGCGGCAGGTCCGGTGTGGGCCTGCCCGTTTCGGTGATGATTTTGACGAAAGCCATGACTTCCGCGATGTGCTTTGCGGCGGCATCCTTGGCGATGCCGGTGTGGGGAAACTGGAGGAAGAGCTCGTCTAGACGGGCTTGGAAGGCGGGGTTCCGGACATCCTTTACGCCGTGGAAGGAAGTCCAGGACAGCGGCGAGGCCAGCTGGCGGCTGCGGCCACCGGCGCCAGACGACATGGTGATGAACCCCTGGGGAACCCCCTCGCGGTCGAGGGATTTGGCGAAGTGGTAGGCGAACGCGGTGACACCGCTGCCCTCCGTCGCGTAGTCGGCGGCCAGCCAGTGGGAGCGGTATTTGCCGCTGCCGGTTTCGAAGCGTTGTTTCCGGGGGGTGGGGAAGGTGCTGGCTTTGGTCCGGCGGCAGAACTCGCGGACGAGCGGCATCGGGGCGGGGCGTTCGGCCTGCGGGTCGCGCGGGTCGTAGGGCCAGTCGGAAGTGAGCAGGGTGCTGCCGGTGAGGTACCAGACGTCGCCGACAAGGATGTCGCTGACGGTACGGCTGAAGCCGTGGCTGGATTCGACAGAAAGCGTGACCGGATCGCTTGACGCCGCCATGGCGGGGAAGGTCAGCGACCACTGTTGCAGGTCGTTGGCGGTGGCGGATTGCGTCACGCCGGCGAGTGTCACGGTGACCTTTTCGCCGGCGTTGGCGTGTCCCCAGACCGGGATGGGAAGATCGCGCTGGAT
Source organism: uncultured Verrucomicrobiales bacterium (assembly GCA_964556355.1). Lineage (GTDB taxonomy): Bacteria > Verrucomicrobiota > Verrucomicrobiia > Verrucomicrobiales > DEV007 > CAZKYJ01. The sequence continues at coordinate 4,909 of CAZKYJ010000120.1, forward strand.
GACCGCGCCGTCGCGGTAGTACTCGGCGACCTGGAGGATCGGGTGGTCGGGGTCGGTCCAGCGGGCGTACCTGGCCTTCTCGGCGGCGACTTTCTCGGGGTCGTCCTCCTCGAAGATGAGCTCGCCATCGATGGCGGCGAACGGGGTCGCCGGGAGCCCGGCGCGGTTGTAGAGGTTCGAGTTTACCGGGACGGCGGAGTAGGCGTACTGCACGCCGACCGGATTTGGGACTTGGTTTGAGCGGACGACCACGGTATCGCCGACGATGGTTGCCTCGGCCGCGTGCCAGACGTGGTTTTCGCCGCAGAGGCGGAAGTGGTTGAGGGGGGTGCCGGGGGCAGGGCGTGCGGGTTCGACGTACTTCTGGGGTTCCCGATAGTCTTCGGCCATCCCCTTTTCTCCGACCATGAGGCCGCCGGAGAGGCTGTCAGATTCGAACGACACGACGATCCGGTCTTCCTCGGTCCGGTAGCCGGCATAGACCGGCCCGGTGTAGGCGATGTCCCGGCCGTACTGGTGGGCGAGGGCCCAGCGGGCGAGGCGCATGCCGGGGTGGAGCTTGTTGAAGTAGTGGATGCCGCCGGGGTGGGCGGAGTTGAGATCGGACTGGACGACCATGCCGACGTTGTCGCGGTTGTCGATGAAGAAGCGGTGTTGCGCCTGGCGGAGGTCGGCGAAGCCGACCGTATCGGGATCCGCTGCGCCGTAGCACTGCATCTGGGTGAAGTAGAACGGCAGGTCGGGCATGTCCCAAGCGTCGCGCCAGCCGCGCACGAGGGCTTCCATGCGGGCGGCGTAGATCCGGCCGTCGCTGCTGTTGCTGGTGCCCTGGCACCAGATGGCGCCGCGGATGGCGTAGGGGATGACGGGGTTGATCTTACCGTTGAAGAACTGCGACGGGCCGCGCCACAGGCCGGCGATGCCGGGGAGGTTCGGGCGCGGTGGAACCTTCCCTCCGGCCTCGGCGACTTCGCCGGCGCGCTGCTGCCAGTCCCGCAAGTCGTCGTAGTAACGGGTGTAGGCGGCGCGCCCCTGCCCGGTCAGCGGGTCGGCGTCGTGGATGAGGTCGGCGTCCGCTCCAAGGTCGGGGTGGGATTCGATCGCCTGACGTGCCGTGAAGGCTTCGATCCGGGTGTTGCTGTGGGCGCTAAGGACGATACCCACCGGGACCTGTAGCTCCCTGTAGAGCTCGTTGGCGAAGGAGAGGGAGAGGGCGGAGAAATTGCTGGCGTCGGCGGCTTTTCTCCAGCCTCCGGCCGAGGTCGCCCGCGCCTGCGGGTAGAGCGCCGAGACGGTGTCGATGTTGATCTCACGGATCGGGATGTCCGCGGCGGCACCCGCGATCTCGCGGGCGAGATCGCGGCACATACTTTTGCCGGCCGTCCACACCATGTTGGACTGGCCGGAGGCGAACCAGACTTCGCCGACCAGCACGCCCCGGAGCGCGAGGGAATCGCCGCGGTCGTTCACGACACGGAAGTTCCTTTCCTCGGCCGAGGCCTCGAGCGGGGCGAGGTCGGCACGCCACCGGCCCCGGTCGTCGGCGACGGCGGTGTGCGACTGGCCGGCGAAGCCGACGGTGACCTCGCTGCCGGGGACGTCGAACCCCCAGACGGGGACGGGGCGTTCTCGCTGCAATACCATGTGGTCGGTGAATGGCGCGGCGAGCTCGAGCCGGGGTGCAGCGGTCGCCGCCGCGGCGGCAAGGAGCAGGAGGAACGGCGTGGATAAGCGGACGGTCAGTCTCATCGCGAGGGGGGCTTGTTCGGTGGGTGGTGCGCCTGGTTCGCCGAACTCGGGACGGCCTGGCGTGGCCGTCCGGGTTGGCGGGTCGCGGGGGGGCGGCACCGGCGTTGACGGCGTTCGGCATCACGATGGAAGCGGTGGACAGGCTGGTTCTTGGAGATCGGGCTCATGTTGCTAGGACTGCTTCTCGAGAACGTAGAACTTCGGCCTCCAGCCGGGCTTGTTGCGGGTGCTGAAGCCGCCGGACTCGACGAAGAGGAAACCCGAATCCCCGCGCTGCCGCGTTTGCATCTCGAGCGCCTGGTAGCCGTCGAGATCCATCAGGATGCTCCCGGACCAGACGAACGTAGGTTCGCTGGTGCTGCCGCCGTCCCCGAGCGTGAGGGTCGAAAACGGGGCGTTGCGGACAGCGCCGTGCTTCCTGGCCGGGTCGAATCCGGCAATGTCATCGACCTCGGCGACGAGCTTCCATGTGCCGGCAACGTCCGGATTGGCGACGAAATCGCCATCCCATCGGAAGAGGAACTCATCGGGGTTCTGCGAGGCATCCTCGGGATCGAGGCTGGCCTGCCACTCGGACGACGTCATGGGTACGACCTTGGCCGACGCGGCGACGAGGTCGTTGCCCATGGGTGGTAGCTTTTGCTCCTCGAGGTGGAGGCTGAACTTGCCCTGTGGGGTCTTGCTGGTCGGCTTGGTATTGTACTTGTCGTTGTAGCGGATAAAGGTTTGCACCGCGATGGTGACCTCGCCGCGATCGAAGTCGTCGAGGAAGTCCTCGGTGATGTAGGCACCTTTGGGTTCGCCGCCGGAGCCGCGGCCGAAGCCCTGCGTGGCCTCGATGAGCGGTTCGCCGTTGATGTAGACGATGTGGCCGCCGCCGGCGCCGACGTGGTTGCCGTCGTTGATGCGCAAGCGGTAGCGGTGGCCGTCTTTGAGCGGCGGGATGCGGAACGTCCCGCGCATGAGGAGCACCTCCTTCTCCCAGAGAGAGTTCACCTCGGTGGCTCCGTAGCAGGAGGGGCCGAGGCAGTCTTCGGAGCACTTGGTGATGGGGCGGTTGGGGATCTTGCCCTGATCGTTGCCGAAGGGGCTTCTGGCCTTTGCCCACCGGGCCCTCCCAGGATCAAAGCCGGGCGCATACCAGTTCTCCATGCCCTCGGGGAGGGTCACCGCGCGGTAGCGGGTGACGAGCTGGTCGAAGGGCACCTGCTCGGCGAGGACCGGGTCGAAGCTGTGGTAGTGCCACTCGGCGTCGCGCAGGTCGGCGAACATCTGCCAAGCGAACCCGCTTCGGCCCGCGCGCTCATGGAGCGCGACGAGGCCGTCGATCGGGTCGCCGCGACCGCCGGCGCGCTCGGACTGCACCTCGCCGGCGGCGAGGGAGTGGAGGCGTTGGCGATTCTTGCCAACGAACTCGGGGATCAGCTCATCGGTGATGATCGGCATGATGGCGTTCTTCAACTCGGCTCCGAAGGTGCTGGGGTCGGCGGCGAGGAAGATCTCTTTGTAGGGGAGGATCTCGTCGGGATGTTTTTCCCGGGCGATCCGGTAGAGGACGTCCATGCCGCCGGGGACATCGGCGAGCGACTCGGCGATGGCTTCGAGGTGGTAGTCGTAGGTAGGGTTGAGGTCCTGGCCGGCGGGGCTGGATTTCCGGCCGGCGAATCCGGTGAAGGTTTCCTTGAGGGTTGCCATCGCCAGCTCTTGCACCCGGGCGTCCGCATTTCTGATCTGCGCGCGGATGGCGGGGGCGAAGCCGTGGGTGACGGAGACGCGCTGGTTTTTGCGGAGGAGCGCACCCATCGCCGGGAGGACTTTCTGGTAGCAGCGCTGGTGGGCGGCGATCGGTGTGAGGGCGGTTAGGGCGGCGTTGCGCAGCCAGGCCTCCTCATGTTCGAGATAGGGGAGGAGGAGGTCGACGAGGGGCAGGATCTGATCGGCCGAGCCGTGCCCGACGAGCTGGATAGCGGCGTCTTTGACCCACCAGGACTCATCCGGGTCACGGACGGCTTGGACGGCGAGGTCGAAGATCGTGGGTGTGATGGCATCCGTGCGGGAGAGGAGGGCGCCGAACATGGCGCGGCGAACCCGGGGGTCCGGGTGTTGGAGGAACTCCATGACCAGATCGGGGCGGACTTTGCCGCCCCCGGATTTGGCACCGATGTAACCGAAGTTGATGCCGAGGGCTTTGCAGGCGGCGATATTGCGGATGTTGAAGTCCTGGTGGTGGACGTAGCGGCGGATCTCTTCGTCTTCCGGCTGCACCTCGCCGTGGAAGCGGCGGATGAAGGGGCGGCTGGAGTCGCGGGCGAGCGTCTCGCCGGAAAGATCCTGCCGGTTGCCGCCGGCGTCCGGGACAGCGTCGAGCGAGAGGAAAGCGTCGTCGGCCTCCGTGCCCCACGGGCGCTCCGGCAGCGTGAACGGTCTCGAGAACCGGGTGGGCGGGGCGCCGGCGATGCGCAGGGTTTTGCGCGGCATGGTGTAGGCGAGCGGGTAGGCGACGCCCCAGAGCTCCTTGTCGTAGCCGCCGCCGCCGAGAAGGCCGAACGAGCCGTCGAAGCGGCGGGAGAGGTCGTAGTGCCACCGGCGGTTGTCCATGAATTCGCGGTAGTGGTGCGGGCGCTTCTCGTAGAGCAACCCCATGGCCGCGCTGCGCCAAATCTCGCCGATGCCGCCGCCGGTGTGGCCGTGGAGCATGAATGTGGTGGTGTAGAAACTCGGTAGCGCGCAGGTGTCGCGAGCCCGGGCGTAGACCGAGTTTTCGCCGCCCGGGGTGAGGGCGGCGGCGGCGGCCATGGCGATGGCGAGCTTCCCATTTTTTCCGTTGTCGACGAAGCCGGTGAACGGGCGGTCGTCCCCATAGGGGTTATTGCCGCGGCCGGCGTAGCGGTAGAAGTGCCGCAGCGCGCGGGAGAACGTGGGTTCGGGGATGTCGGCTCCGCACTCTTTGGCGAGCAGGAGGAAGGTGAGCACGTGGGTGCCGGCGGCGTTGAGGTGGCCTTTTCCGTAACCGGTAAGGGC